>DASSAT010000637.1:0-7382 GCA_035699305.1 Fimbriiglobus sp.
CGGCGACGGGTCCGTCCGCGCGTCCAAGTACCCCGGGACGACCTCCGCGGCGGCCCAGAATCAGTCGCCGAACGCGTTCGACCAGTACATCTACATGTCGGGCACCTCGGACGGGCGGGTGAACGACACGAACGCGTGGTAAGGCGATTGACCCCCAACTCGCACGGAGACGTCCGGGCATGATTCGACGCATCCTGTCCGCCGTTCTGGCCGCCGCGCTCGGGACGGTGGCCGCCGGCTGCGGGGGGAGTTCCGCCCCCACCAAGACCTCCCCGCCGGCCGGAGGGCTCAAAGCCAAGAACAAGGGCGGCGGCCCGGTGGCGCCGCCGCCGTCGCCGGCACCGCCGTAATTCGCGTGTGAGCGGCGGTGTCATATCGGCGGTGCCGGCCTCCCGGCGCCGCCGTCTCGTTTCCCGGCCGTCCGGAGCCCTGTCACCCCTTCCCGCGTTCCGCCCGACCGGGCACAATAGCGGTCCGACCCCGTTCGTCCGTCCCGACGCCCGGCCGCCCATGCCCGACCCCGCCCCGCTGTGGACCGTGCCCAACCTGCTCTCGCTCAGCCGGCTGCCGCTGGCGGTGGTGCTCTGCGCGTGCATCGCCGCGGAGGCGTGGCCGGCGGCACTGGCGGTCTTCGCGGCCGCCGCCCTGACCGACTGGCTCGACGGCTGGTGGGCGCGGCGGTTCAACCAGGGAAGCGCGCTGGGCCGCAGCCTCGACCCGCTGACCGACAAGGTGCTCGTCGGAGCGGCGTTCATCTACCTGATCCCGGTGGCTGGCGCCGGCATCGCGCCGTGGATGGTGGCGGTGGTCGTCTGCCGAGAACTACTGGTCACGGGTCTGCGCGGCGTCGTCGAGGCGGCGGGCAAGCAGTTCGGGGCCGACTGGTTCGGCAAGCTCAAGACGGCCTTGCAGTGCGCGGTGCTGGTCGGCGTGTTCGTGATCCTGTCGCTGCACGACCGCCCCTGGGCGGCGGACTCGCTGCCGGCGCTGGAGGGGGTTTATCGGGTCTTGCTCTACGCGATGCTAGCGGCGACCGTCGGCAGCATGGCGCAGTACGTCGTCAAGGCGGCCCGGCTGCTGCGGTAGCGTTGCCCCGTGTTATAATCGGGGACAGGAGGGACCAACACATGGTCACGCTGTACGTCGCCGGCCAGCCGGTCGGCACCTGGGCGGAAGCTGAGAAGTTGTTCGCGGAGGCCGCGAAGACCCAGGCCGTCGAGTTTCGCGACGAACACGGCCGGGTAATCGCCACCAGCGTCCCCGGTGCAGAACCGATCATCCCCTGGGAGCCAGACGTTACGAGGGAGGAGATTGAGGATCGGAAGGCGGAACCGGGCCTGACTTTCGAAGAGGTCAAGAAGCGGTTGGGCTGGGAATGACCTACACCGTCACCTGGTCGGTGGCCGCTGCTACCTTGCTGAACCAACTCATCGCCGCCGCGGACGACCCGGACCGCGTCCGACAGGCTGCGGCGTGGTTGGATTACAGCCTACGCCGACACCCGATGGACCTTGGCGAGTCTCGGGCCGTTCTTGGTGAACGAGTGTGGTACGAAGATGTACTCGGTGTGTACTTCTTCGCGGACCGAGACGCCCAGACCGTCCGTGTCATCTCGATTGGCCCCGCCCTTCGGCACTGACCGCCGGCCCAGAATATAATCCGACCAGAGGAGGACACACCAATGGTCACGCTGTACGTCGCCGGCCAACCGGTCGGCACCTGGGCCGAGTCGGAGCAGCGGGTGGCTGAGCTCGCCGCCCAGAACCTGGAGATTGAACTCCGCGACGAGACTGGCAAGGTCATCGGCCGAGTCATCCCGCCGGAGCCGATCATCCCGTGGCACCCCGAGATGACCCGGGAGGACATCGACCGGATGATCGCTCAAGGCGGGGGCGTTCCGCTGGCCGAGTTCTGGAAGCGGATGGGCGTCGAATGAACTTCACCGTCATCTGGCTTCCGCTGGCCCAGAACGAACTCGCCCAGGTCTGGCTCGACGCCACCGACCGGAATGCCGTCACGGCGGCGTCGAACCGGATCGACCAGCGGCTCGCCGCGGACCCGGTGAGCGAGGGCGAGTCGCGGTCCGCAGACGAACGGATCACGTTCGACCCGCCGCTGCGCGTCGTGTTTCGTGTGGCGGCCGCCACTCGGGACGTCTTCGTCCTCTCCGTGGGTCGGTCTGGACGCCGCCCCTGACTCCTCATTCCGGAATGGGAAGTTGTACATGTCGAACCAGCTCGGCTTCGCACTCGTCGGCTGCGGGATGATCGCCCGGTTCCACGCCCGCGCCCTGGCGGAAATCCCGGAGGCCCGCGTCGCGGCGCTGGTCAGCCGCACGCCGGCCAATGCCGCGACGCTGCTCGTCGAGACCGGCACCCCGGCCTGCCTGGTGTTCACGTCGGTCGAGGAGGCGGTGAAGGCGCCCGGCATCGACGTCGTCGTCATCACCACCCCGAGCGGGGCGCACCTCGAACCCGCGGTTGTCGCGGCCAACGCCGGCAAGCACGTCGTCGTCGAGAAGCCGCTGGAGATCACCGCCGAGCGCTGCGACCGGATCATCGCCGCGTGCGACGCCAACCGGGTGAAGCTGTGCACCATCTTCCCGAGCCGGTTCGCCGACTCCAGCCGGGCGCTCAAGGCCGCCGTCGAGGCGGGGCGGTTCGGCCGGCTGACCCTCGGCGAGACCGCCTGCAAGTGGTGGCGCAGCCAGGCGTACTACGACGAGGGCGGGTGGAAGGGAACGAAGGCGCTCGACGGCGGCGGGGCGCTGATGAACCAGGCCATCCACAACGTCGATCTGCTCTTGTGGATGATGGGCGACCCGACGCACGTCAGCGGGTTCACCGCCACTCTTGCCCACGAGCGGATCGAGGTCGAGGACACCGCTGTCGCCGTGCTGCGGTTTAAGTCCGGCGCGCTCGGGGTGATCCAGGCGACCACGTCGGTCCACCCCGGCTACCCAAAGACGATCGCCGTCCACGGCGACCGGGGGTCGGCGGTGATCGAGCAGGAGGACGTGCTGCGCTGGGACTTCGCCACGGAGACGGATGAGGACCGGCGGGTGCGGGAGCGGTTCGCGGCGAAGGTCGGGGCGTCGGGCGGGGCGGCCGACCCGAAGGCGATCAGCCACGAGGGGCACCGCCGGCAGCTGGCCGACTTCGTGCGGGCGGTGCTCTCCGACGGCACCCCGCAGGTGGACGGCCGCGAGGGCCGCCGGGCGGTGGCGGTCATCGAGGCGGTCTACGAGGCGGCGCGGACCGGGAAAACGGTGGGGTTGCGGTAGCGGTCGCGCGGTATCATGGCGGGGTTGACGTCTCGCCTGTGGGTGGAGCCATGTTCGACGTAACTGTGGTCATCGAGCCAGTAGCCGGGAACGGGTTCCGGGCGTCGTGCGGGGAACCGATCCGGGTGAGCGCGGACGGGGCGAGCCGGGAGGAAGCGCTGGAGCGGCTGCGGCGCACCCTGGAGGATCGCGTCCGCGGCGGCGTCGAGGTCGTGCGGTTGCGGGTCGGCGGCGGGCGGGACGTACCGGCCGCGCCGGTCTGGCCGGACGACGACCTCACCCGCGCGTGGTTGGAGGGGGTCGCGGCCGCCCGCGCCGCCGCGGACCGCCGGCCCGACCCGTGGGACGACCCGTCGTGACCCGGTATCTGCTCGACTCACGGTCCGGGGGTGAGCGGGTCGCCGGGATAATCCTCTTCCTCGTTCCCACGCTCTGCGTGGGAACGGGTCTTCGCACGCTCCGCGTGCCGGAACCTGCACGAGGCGGTGACGTTTGCGGACAACCGGTGTGAGCGTCACCGACTGGTTCAGCCCGCGACGCGGAGCGTCGCCCCTTCCCGTTCCCACGCAGAGCGTGGGAACGAGGAAGAACATCGGTGCGAACGACCTGAAGATCGCCGCTACCGCCCTCGAAGTCGGGGCGGTGGTCGTGACCGGGAACGCGCGGGACTTCGGCCGGGTGCCGGGGCTGATCCACGAGAACTGGGCTGGCCCGTGATCGGCCTCACGGGGGTGGTCGCGGTCGGAAAAAAGTTGACGAATTCATATTGCTTTCATCTCCGACAGACGCGAGAGTGTGGGGTGGGCATGGGACGATCGCGGACTCGCAATCTCGCGGTCGGTCTTTGATCTTCTCCAAATGTTGTTGAGCCGGGGGCGATCCTCATCTCCCTCCCGGCCGTTGTCCCGCGGTCTGGGCCGCGGTCCGCGTCGGTCCGTTCCCACGCCCACTCCCGGCCGTGTGTGCGGCCGGGACGAGCCATCCTCGCGCCGCTCGCACGGCCGAGGGGATGTGTTCTTCGGTTTCCCATCTTGCCGTCGTTCGACCGAAGAAGGAGGCTCTCATGTTCCGTCCGACTCGCCGAGGCTTCACGCTGATCGAGCTGCTGGTGGTGATCGCCATCATTGCCATCCTCATCGGCCTGCTGTTGCCCGCCGTCCAGAAGGTCCGCGAGGCCGCCGCCCGGACCCAGTGCGCCAACAACCTCAAGCAGATCGCGCTGTCGGCCCACAACTACCAATCGACCAACAGCACCCTGCCGATGGGGATGGACGACGCGCACGCCGGCACCGGGTGTTACCTGTTGCCGTACATGGAGCAGGACGCCGTCTTCCGCGGGTTCGCCTTCGACCAGCCGCCGATCACCCGAGCCTGGTACTCCAACCCGATCAACCGCCCACCCTCGACGGGCAGCACGACCGTGCCGCGGCCGCCGGTCCGGTACGGCGGGGAGGCGACCATCAAGAGCCTGATCTGCCCGTCGGCCCCGTCGTCGGTCAGCACGGTCCTGATGTTCCTCGCCCACACCAACTCCAACGGCCAGACCCTTCACAACAACAAGATCTACCCGCTGGGCGCCACTGGCGGCACCATCACGTTCGTCTTCTCGGCCGCCCCCGGGTCGGTGGTCCTCAACCACAGCAACTACGTCCCGGTGGGCGGCTACCCGCTCTTCTCGCCGGGCACCATCAACGGCCAGCGCCTGGGCAACGACGTGGCGCGGGGGATCTACACCTACGGCCAGAAGAAGACGATCGAGGGCGTGAGCGACGGCTCCAGCAACACGATGATGTTCGCCGAGTACAACGGGTACGTGAACTTTGGGGCGGGGAACGTCCTCACCGGCTACTGCTCGGCCACGTTCCCCAGCGGCCCGATGTACACCTTCTGGGCACCCCACAAGGGGGGGCCTGACCCCAATACGACGACCCCCCTGCCATTCCACCGGATGGGCAGCATGCACTCGGGCGGGCTCAACGTGGCCTTCGGCGACGGCTCCGTCAGCTTTATGCGCAACAGCATCAACTTCGGCGTCTGGGTCCTGCTGGGCGGGGCCAACGACGGCGTGGTCGTGACCCGCGACTGACCCCCGGCCCACCCCAGCGAAGGAGGAATCCCATGCGACGAACCCGGATGGCGGTGCTGGCCGGGCTGCTCGCCGCCGCCCTGAGCGGATGCGGGGACGGGGGCGGCAAGCAGCCGAAGGTGCAGGGCAACCAGGACATCCAGTTCAAGGAACTGCCGACGCCGACGGTGGGCGGCGGCAAGGACGCCCCGGCCGCCGGCAAGACCGGGGCGGAGTGAAGTCCCCGACCCCGACGGGTCGCCCGACCCCCGGCCGCCCTCCCGGCCGGGGGTCGTTCGCTTCCACTTGCCGCTGACGCGCCCCGGCCGTCGCGGTATCATCCGGGGCCATGCCCAAGCCGCGCCGACCCGCCCTCGACTTCGCCGTCTACCTTGCCGTCCGAACCGTCGTCGGCGTCGTCCAGGCGGCGCCGACCCGGTGGACGTTCGCCTTCGCCGGGCTGCTCGCGCACCTGCTGTACCGCCTCGACACGCGGCACCGACTCGTCGCGTCCGAGAACCTCCGCCACGCCTTCCCCGGACTGCCCCCCGCCGCTGTCGATCGCCTCGTCCGCGGCTGCTACCGCCACTTCTGCACCCTGGTCGTCGAGATCGCTCTGTTGCCGCGGAAGATGCACGTCCACACTTGGAGGCGGTACGCGTCGCTGGTCCACGGCGGGCGGGTGGTCGGCGGGTTGCTCGACCGGCGGCCGCTGCTGATTGTCACCGCGCACTTCGGCAACTGGGAGCTGGCCGGGTTCATGCTCGGGGCGTTGGGGTTCAAGACCTACGCCATCGCCCGGGTGCTGGACAACCCGCACCTGGAGCGGTTCCTGAAGACGTTCCGCCAGAAGACCGGGCAGACGGTCATCGCCAAGAAGGACGACTTCGACCGGCTCGCGGCGGCGCTGCGGGCCGGGGGTAAGGTGGCGACGCTGGGGGACCAGGACGCGGGGCCGCGGGGGGTGTTCGTGGAGTTCTTCGGCCGGCCGGCGTCGGCGCACAAGGCGGTGGCGCTGATGGCGCTGGAGTACGACGCCCCGATGGCGGTGGTCGGGGTGCCGCGGGTCGGGCCGCTGCGGTACGAAACGGTGTGCGAGGAGCTGATCGACCCGCGGGAGTACGCGGCCCGGCCGGACGCGGTGAAGGCGATCACGCAGCGCTATCACGCGGCGCTGGAGCGGCTGATCCGCCGGCACCCGGAGCAGTACTTCTGGCTGCACCGCCGCTGGAAGACGCAGCCGGCGGCGCGGAAGAAGGCGGCTTGACCGCCTCAATGCACGCGCAACGTGGACTCGGTGATGAGGATTTCCAACTGGTCGAACTGGCGGAGCAGGTCGCGTTTCAACCCCGCGATGAAGCGAGCACTCCCCTGCCGCCGGAAATCCAGCACCGTCATGACGATCACCTGGTCTAGGTAGAGCTGCGTCCCGCCCTGCCAGATGCCGCGCATGGGGAAGTCGCGCTGCTGCGAGGTGACGCCGCCGAACCGGTCCAGCAGCCGCCGCTCGACCTGTTCGAACTGTTCGACGGGGATGGCCCGGGCGTCGTTGAAGGTCAGTGGCAAGTAGAGGTCGTAGCGGCGGGCCGTCCTAGCCATGCTGTTCGTCCGCGGCACGGCCGTTCGGCGATCCCACCAGTTCGAACGGGAGTTTCTTGCGGCGCAGCATGCGGAGTTGGTGGTCGCTGACGAGGTAGACGGGCTCCTCGCTGACGCGAGAGATCGGGCCGGCGGCCACGAGCGCCCGCCAGACGTCACCCCAGTGCTCGCGAGGGATACGGATGGCTACCATAGCGCCTGCCCCAGAAAACGCGAGTCGTAAGCGATGATAGGATAGTGCGGTAGAATCATTCTGAAAAGGCAGAGATCGGCTATGGCACTGACTCTGGATAGCTAAGTAGAAATCCTTTTGTTGGGAGCGTCCCTCTTATGTGGTATGAACACCACGCGAGCAATGACGCGGTCGCCGTTGGCCTTCACTCGGGCGGCCTTGCAGGTCGCACGTGCCGCGTTGCCGGCGTACTCCTCGAAGTT
>DASSAT010000638.1:0-3073 GCA_035699305.1 Fimbriiglobus sp.
GGTGGCGATCGTCACGGGGGCGGGATCGGGGATCGGCCGGGCGACCGCCCTGGCACTCTTGCGCGAGGGGTATTCAGTCGTTCTCGCCGGGCGGCGGGCCGACGCCCTGGACGAGACGGTTGCCCGGTCGGGGCCGGCCACCGGGCGGGCGCTGGCCGTGCCGACCGACGTGACCGATCCGGCCTCCGTCCGCGCCCTGTTCGAGCGGACCCGGGCGGCCTTCGGCCGGCTCGACCTGCTGTTCAACAACGCCGGCGCGAGCGCCCCGCCGGTCCCGCTGGAGGACCTGACCGACGACGCGTGGCGGCGGGTGGTGGACGTCAACCTGACCGGGGCGTTCCTCTGCACCCGGGAGGCGTTTCGGCTGATGAAGGGCCAGTCGCCGCGCGGCGGGCGGATCATCAACAACGGCTCGATCTCGGCGCACGCCCCGCGACCGAACTCGGCCCCGTACACCGCGACCAAGCACGCGATCACCGGGCTGACCAAATCGACCGCCCTGGACGGCCGGCAGTACGACATCGCCTGCGGTCAGATCGACGTCGGCAACGCGGACACCGACATGGCGGCGCGGATGCGGGAGGGGGTGCCGCAGGCCGACGGGCGGGTGGCCGTCGAGCCGACAATGGACGTGGAGCACGTCGCCCGCGCGGTCGTCCACATGGCGAGCCTGCCGCCGGAGGCCAATGTCCTGTTCCTGACCGTGATGGCCACCAAGATGCCGTTCGTGGGCCGGGGGTAGAGCGGACGACAAGCCCCCTGGCGACGACGCCGCGACGTGAGTAAGGTAGAGGCAGTCACCGAATCCGAGCCTGACTCAGGTGCCGCGATGACGAACGGACCCGACGAAGAGATCACGCCGACGCCGTACACCCTGCCGGTGGGGTTGCTGGCCGCCAGCGCGGCGCTGGCGGCGGTGTTCCTGATCGCGCCGATCCGCGACCGGGTGACGCTGGCCGTGCTGACCCTGCTCGTCGGGGCCGTGGCCGCCGTCATCATCCCGTCGTGGTTCCGGCCGCGGGCGTGACGGTTCGACGACCTCGGGCCGCGTCGTCCGGGCCGGAACTTGCCGAGAATTGAGTGCCGATCCCATTCCGGGTCAGATAGGATGTAACCTCCCGATGAAACCGGGCCGTTGCCCGGGATCACTCGCCCCGCCCAGAACATCAGTCTTCAGATCGCTCAGGGTCCGTACTCATGTCCGTTGCGCGTTGGTGGCGGCCACTCGCGTTGGTGGTCGCCGTGGTCGCCCTCGCCGGGTGCGGGAGTCCCGGGCCGAAGCGGTACGGCGTCAAGGGCACGGTCGCGTACAAGGGCAAGCCGATCGAGGCCGGTCTGATCTCGTTCGTCCAGACCGGGACGGAAGCGTCCGCCGGGGGGGCGGCGATCGTGGGCGGCAAGTACGAGATCCCTACGTCGGCCGGGCTTCTCGCCGGGGAATACCAGGTGATTATCTCGGTCCCGACCGCCGGCCCGCCGCCCAAGAGGGGGGCGCCGGCGGCGGACCAGCCGCCCGGGGAGGGCGCGGGGGAGAAGGAGACGCGGGAGACGCTGCCGGCCAAGTACAACGCGAAGACCGAACTCAAGCGCGAGGTGAAGGCCGGGGAGGACAACGAGTTCAACTTCGACCTGAAGTAGCCCCGGGCGGCTCATGGTGCCGCCCGTTTCTGTCCTTGTCCATTCGTTCGGGAGCTATGGCATGAGGCGGAGAGGGTTTACGCTGATCGAGTTGTTGGTGGTGATCGCGATCATCGCCATCCTGATCGGGCTGCTGCTGCCCGCGGTGCAGAAGGTACGGGAGGCGGCCGCCCGGACCCAGTGCCAGAACAACCTCAAGCAACTCGGCCTGGCCCACCACAACTACCACGACGCCAACGGCAACCTTATGCCGATGGTGGGCCCGGGGTGTTGCTGGGGCACCTGGGCGGTGCTGATCCTGCCGTTCATCGAGCAGGACAACGCGTACAAGCTGTACCAGAACTGGGGTGGCTCGGCTTCCGTCAACACCGGGTTCCCGGCCCCGACCCCGCCCGGTCAACCCGACCAGTTCCCGAGGTATAGCAGCCAGCCGAACATCTCCAACGTCACCGGCCGCCGGTATAAGACGTTCACCTGCCCCAGCGACACGGAGAACAGCCCGACCGGCGGAATCACCAACAACAACTACGCGGTCAACGGCGGCAGCGGCGGCACCTACCTGACCCGGCCGGCCATCGCCCCGAGCACGTTCGTTCCGGAGGCCGGCATGTTCGACGGCTCCAGCGCCGGGAGGAAGCGCAAGCTCACGCTAACCAGCATCCAAGACGGGCTGACCAACACGATCCTGATGGGCGAGGTGCTCCAGGGGCAGGGCCGCGACCTCCGCGGGTTCATCTGGTGGGGCGACGCCTCGGCGATGAGCACCTACTCAACGCCAAACACCTCCAACGCGGACCAGATCTACACCACGGGCTATTGCAACAACCAGCCACAGAAGGGGCTACCGTGCGCCACGCCCGGGGCGGTCTTCTACTCGCGCAGCCGGCACACCGGCGGGGTCAACGTGGGCATGGGCGACGGCAGCGTCCGGTTCGTCAGCAACAGCATCAGCCCGACCACCTGGCTGTACATGGGGCCGGGCAACGACGGCCGGGTGATCAACACCAACTGACCGCCTCCGTCATCGTCCGCACCGCCGGGGCTGGGTCGCCGAAATGGTGGCTCAGCCCCGGCGGCGTTACCACGGCACTCATGTCCGGTAAAGTCCCTTCTCGCGGACGTACTCCTCGACCGCCCGTGGCACCAAGAACCGGATCGACTTCCCCTCCGCGACGCGCCGGCGCAGGTCCCGGCTGGCGATCTCGACCAGCGGGCAGTCCACGACCGTCAGCCGCACCGCCTCTCGCGGCAGCCCGACCGCCGCGGCCAGCCGGTCGGCCGTCCACGTCTCGACGCCGGGCCGCGGCACCGCCACCACGTCCGCCTGCTCCAGCACCCGCCGCGGCTCGTACCACTGCGGCAGGTCCGCCAGCGAGTCCGCCCCAACGACTAGTACGAACTCGTCGGCCGGGTGCCGGGGACGGAGTTCCGCCAG
>DASSAT010000639.1:0-14497 GCA_035699305.1 Fimbriiglobus sp.
GGGAATGGTGGGCCTCGAAGACTCGGCCCACCCTACGCGGAGGCCATCCCTACGGCGCAGCGGTCCATCACTGCTACCGCCGCCCCGGCCTCGGTGGTCGTGATGACCAGCGGCGGGGCGACGCGGACCACCTTCTTCGCCAGCGGACCGAGCAGGTGGACGCCGTCGCCGCCGGCCCCGCGATAGCACGCCAGCACGAAGGCATTGGCCCACTCGGCAGCGGCCCGGCCGGCGTGGTCCGTCATCTCGACGCCCCAGACCATACCGCCGAGTTCGCCGCGTACGTTCGCCACGAAAGGCAGTCGCTTCAACGCGACCAGGCCCGCTTCGACCACCGCCGAGGACTTTCGGGACGCGGTGAGTACGTCCCGGGCCGCGAACTCGTCCAACGTAGCCAGTACGGCAGCCGCGGCGAGCGGGTTCGCGCTCCAGGTGTCCGACCCCTCGCCGTAGTCGAGCGACGCGAACACATCCGCCCGGCCGACCGCGGCCGCGACCGGCACCCCGTTGCCCAGCCCCTTGCCGAGGACGACGATGTCCGGCTCGACACCGTAGGTCTCGAACGCGAACAGGTCGCCGGTTCGGCCGAAGTTGGCCTGCACTTCGTCCAGGATGAAGACGACATCGTTATCCCGGCAGAACTGCTCCAACAGTTGCAGGTACGCTTTCGGCGGGTGATACGACCCGCCGCCGCCGAGGTACGGCTCGGTGATGAGCGTCCCAATCTTCCGCCCGAACTGGTGGAGCAGGGCGGCCAGCTCCTTCTGGTACGGGGCTGGGTCGAACGGGGCGCCCCGCATGGAGACATCCGCACACTCGGCCGCGGGGAAGGGGATGAACCGCACCCGGGGGTCGCGCTCGGCGTCGGTCTCGCAGCCGGTGACGGCGTTGGCCAGCCCCTTCTTGCCGTGGAACCCGTACCGGGTGGCGAGGATCATCGGCCGGGCGCGGTCGCGGGCCATCGCCGCCCAGAGCGCCTTCTGGATCGCCTCCGAGCCGGACGCCGCCCACATCGCCTGTTCCATCCGCCCGCCGCCACGGCATCGGCGGAGGGTTTCCAGCAAGCGCCGGCTCGCCTCGACCCCGACCGGGGTGACGGCGTTGTACGCGGTCATCGGCGCCGCCGCGAAGTACTCGCCGTGGGGCTTGGCGTCCGACCAGCCCATGTACCGGCGGAACCGCTCCATCCACCCGGCCGGGTTGTGGCCGAGGTTGGCGACGAGAACGCCGGAGGTGAAGTCGTACAGCCGCCGGCCTTCCGGCGTCCAGAGGAAGACGCCGGCGCTCCGGGCGACGACGGCCTGGCTCGGGGTGTATGTCCGCAGTGCCTTCGGCTCGAACGTCGTCGCGGCGAGTCGGTCCGCGTTGGAGCCGGCTTCGTCGGGATGCTGGATCAGGTGTGTTGGATTCATCGGGGCAGGGCTTCGGGTGGGAGGGCGTGTCTGCTCTTCGGAATCTTACTGGCAGCAATACATCGGACCACCGACTGGCCGGGACTTACACGCGGCCAGCGTAGAGGACTGTCGGCACGGCGCTGCCCGGCGTGTACAGGACAAGCCCGCCGGCGGGGCCGTTCACCCGGACGACACCCCCCGGCCGGCCAGCGGCGTGGGCGGCGAGGATCGTCTCCAGGGCTTGCACGATGGCGACGCAGTTGCGGTCGGCGCCGACATCGTTGTAGGTCAGGGCGCGCATCTGCCGCAACCGCTCGGGTCGAGACCCCGGCGGGCCGCCGTGTTCGACGAAGGCGACCTCCTCGAAGAATCGGCGGATCACCTCGACGCCGTAGCCGCGCTGGGACCGCTCGCCCCAGGGTTCGAGGAACTCCCCGTTGTAGTGATGGTTCGGTGTGTACTTGAGTTCGCGCGGCGTGCGGCCCTCGACCGTCACTTCGACGCCACGCTTGCGCTGGTGGGCGTTCCAGACGGCGTTGTCGAACCGGAACTGCACCTCCTGCTCGACGTACCCCGGAAAGTCGTCCGGCATCACCCAGCTAGTATGGATGTCGAATGCGGCCTCGCGGCCGTCCGGGTGCGTGTAGACGACTTGAAGTTGAACCGAGTCCCAGGTCGGGCCGGCGGCCGGGCCGACCAGCCCTCGCTGCCCGGTTGCCGAGACGCGCGACAGCCGCCAGTCGGAGCCGAACGTGAAGTCGATCAGCTTCAGGTAGTGAACGGCAACATAGGTGGCCGGGTTGCGGCCGGAGACCCACTCGGCGAACTGGCCGGTACTGATGGACTTCGGCTCCAGCAGCGAGCAGTACCCGTTGTTGACGTGCCGCAGGACGCCGTCGGCGACGTGGGTGCGGAGCTTCTTGTGGTCCGGGTCGGCGAGCTTGTGGTAGACGACTTTGGCCAGCACGCCGTTCCGCTCGGCGAGGGCGGTCAACTCGTCCAGCTCGGGCAGGGTGAGCACGGACGGCTTCTCGATGAGCACGTGCTTGCCCGCGGCCAGTGCCGCCCTTGCCGGCTCGAAGTGCCGGTCGTCCGGGGTGGCGACGCACACCGCATCGACCCCGTGGCGCAGCAGGTCGGCGACAGCGGCCGGGCCGGCAAAGCTTGCGAACCGGTTGAGGCTGCGGGGTGCGGCTTGTCGGTAGCGCTCCGCCCGGGAGCCGGTCCGGCTGGCGACCGCGGCCAGTTCGACCTCGACCAGCCCGAAGTCGCGGCGGAACAGCCCGCCGGACGCAGCCGCCTCGAAGAACGGGCGATAGGTCTCGTCGAAGATCATGCCGAGGCCGACCATGCCGGCCCGGACGTGGCGCGCATCGGGGTTGCTCATGCGGGGACTATACCCGCGGACGGCCGCGTCGGGGAGGCGTTGTCCAGACCCGACCGGCGAGGGAAACGAGTCCGAGGCGGCGGAATTGGAACGGTGGTTGCACCGGTATCGGTCTCGGCTGACGGGTCGGTGTCAGTTCGCGCCGGCCCTGAGATGACCAGCCGCCCGCGCTGCGGCGGCGCCAGAGGAGACAACCATGACGAGACTGACTTCCGCGATCGCAGCCTGCGCCCTGGCTGCCGGGGTCGGGTGTAACACGGGGACGTCCACGGCCCCGCCGACCAGCCGATCGACCAACCAGTCGGTGGACGACGCGAAGAGGAAGTTGACGGTGACGGTCGGGGAGAGCCAGACGATCACCCAGGACACGACCGACGAGATCACGGTCCGGATCGACCGCGACAACTTCAAGGCGCCGGTGGAAATCGGCTTTACGGACCTGCCGAAGGGCGTCAGCGTCGTGACGAAGGAAATGACCATCCCGGCCGACAAGGACTCTCTGACGGTGACACTGAAAGCCGGCCCGGACGCGCCGCCGGTGACCGACCACGCCGTGAAGATCTCCGCCAACGTAAAGAACCAGGCCGGATTCAACGAGCAGAAGCCCACGCAGTTCAAGCTGACCGTGAAGGCGAAGTAGCAGCGGCCCGGTGTTCTGCCGGCCTGCGGCCGGCAGGACGTGCTCTCGGGGCGATCGACAAGGGTGAAGAGAATAACAGCGGACGGGAGGCAAGCCCGGCGTGGCGCGAACGGTTTGGGCGCACCCGGAGCGGCATCGACGGGGTAGAGCTGTGGAGAGGGACGCGTTCCACCGTAGCTCCGACGGTCCCACAACGACAGCGTTACCCCATCGCTGCCGCTCCGGGTTCACCCAGCCGATTGGACGAGTTCCGAACGTCTGCGAGGAAGTCAGCTCAGACCGCCCCGACTACCCGAGAACGCTCGAAATGCGGCTGCCGACTTTGGAAACATAAGGTCGATTATCGGACGCGGCGGGCGATCCGGGCCGGGTATGACCAATAGCCGAGATCGGACCGCCTGCGTCCGATAATGCCTATTATGTTTCCTTACGGGAGATACGGATTCCGCCGTCACAGCCATGTTGCGTTGCTGAAAGGATCACGACGGGCTGGGTGCGGCTGGCTCGGCGGTCAGGAACTCGCCCATCCGGCGGAACTTCTCGTACCGCTCGGCAAGCAGCCGCTCGATCGACTGGGCCGTCACCGCGCGGAGGTAGCGGACGAGGTAGCTCTTGAGCGTGGTGCCCATCACCCGCGGCGACCGGTGGGCCGCCCCGACCGGCTCCGGGATCACGTCGTCGATCACCCCGAACCGCTTCAGGTCGGTGGCGGTCAGCCGCAGGGCGCCGGCGGCCCGCGGCTTGGTCTCGTCCGTCGCCGTCTTCCACAAGATGCCGGCGCAGCCCTCGGGGCTGATGACCGAGTAGTAGGCGTACTGGAGCATGCTCACCCGGTCGCCGACCCCGATCCCCAGCGCTCCGCCGGACCCCCCCTCCCCGATCACCACGCAAACAACCGGCGTCGGGAGTTGCGACATCTCCAGGATGCTCGTCGCGATGAGCTGCGACTGGCCGCGCTCCTCGGCCCCGATCCCGGGGTACGCCCCGGGCGTGTCGATCAGGCAGACCACCGGCAGCCGGTACTTGGCGGCCAGCTTCATCTTCCCGAGCGCCTTGCGGTAGCCCTCCGGGTGGGCGCAGCCGTAGAAGCACTGCTGCCGCTCGGCGAGCGTCCGGCCCTTCTGGTGGCCGACCAGCATCACCTTGAAGTCGCCGATCCGGGCGAACCCGGTGCGGATCGCCCGGTCATCGCCGATCGCCCGGTCGCCGTGTAGCTCGACGAACTCGTCCAGCACCAGCGAGACGTAGTCCGCGGTCTGCGGCCGGTGCGGGTGGCGGGCGACCAGGACCGTGTTCCACGCGGACAGGTCGTCGTAGGCGGCCCGCAGCCGGGCTGTCAGCTGCCGGCGCAGGCCGCGGACCTCATCGGCCTGGCCGCCGGCGGTCTCCGCGCGCTCGATCGCCGCCTCCAGGTCGTGGATCTCCGGGTCCTCGAACGGCAGCGGGGTCGGGGGCATGGCTGGCCTCGGGGGCGACGCGGGGCGGTCAGCCCCACTGCTCCTGCTCCTCCTCCGTGTCCGGGACCGACTTGTACACCCGCACCTTCTTCAGCTCGATCAGCACCTCGTGGAAGTTGGAGTAGCGGTCCTCCTTCTTCTTCGCCAGGCACTTCAGCACCAGCGCCGCGAACTCGTCGGTCACGTCCGGGTTGTACACCTGCGGGGTGGACGGCTTCTCGGCGAGGTGCTTCTTGTAAAGCTCGTTCTTCGACGCCGCCCGGAACGGCGGCCGGCCGGTCGTCACCTCGTACAGGGTGGCCCCGAAACTGTAGATGTCCGCCCGGGAGTCGAGCCGGTGCTGCTGGATTTGCTCCGGCGGCAGGAAACTGGCGGACCCGCCCGTCGGTCCCTTGGAGAACAGCTTGGCGAACAACCCCTGCCGGATCGGCCGGGCCAGCGCGAAGTCGATGATCTTCGTCTGCCCGACCGCGTTGGCGAGGATGTTGTCCGGCTTGACGTCGGCATGGACGAACCCGCTGGCGTTCATGTACGCCAGGCCCGTTGCCGCCTGCTTGAAGATCTTCTTGGCGTTGACCTTCAGGTACTGCTTGTCGTCGGCGGCTCGGGACTGGAGTCGGGTCCGCAGGCTGCCGGCCGGGAAGAACTCCATGATGAAGAAGGCGTTGGCCGGGGAGCGGTTGACCTTCAGGATGTTGATGACGTTCTCGTGCCGCATCTTGATCCCGACGTCGGCGTCGTTGAACAGCTCCCGCCGGGCGTCGGCGTTCGTCGCCAGCTCGGGCAGCAGCACCTTCATCGCGAAGTGCCGGCTGCTGGTCGGCTCGACCACTTCGAACACCTGCGACTTCTGCCCAGTCTGGAGAAGCGACCGCAGCTTGTACCCGCCGATCACCTCGTTCAGGTCCGCCATCCCACCCCCCCGCCTGGTGATCGGGCCGCTCACCAGTATTCTTCGAAGTGAATGTTCCCCTTCACTTTGGCCGCCGCGTTGTCGGCCAGGAAGCCCCGTTTCTCCAGAATCTCGATCACCCCGGCCGGCTGCGGGTAGGTCCGCTCGCCGGTCGCCTTGTCCTTGACGGGCACCCCGATCATCTTCGGGTTGCCGCACAGGAAGACGTGGGTGTTCGCAGGTTCCAGCGGCGCGCCGAGTTGCTCCTCCAACTCGCCGCCGGCGAGCACGTCCTGGATGTAGACCTTCTTCGTCAACCCCGTCTCCCGCGTACACAGCGACAGGTACTTGTAGTTCGGGAACTGCCGCATCAGCTCCCGGTGCGTCTCTAGGTAGCCGAGGTCCCGCGAGAACCGGACGCAGCAGGCGGACAGCACCCGGCCGGTGTGCCCGCGGCGGAGCAGGTCCCAGAGCATGTAGTTGTGCGGCGCCTCGCCCGTCCCGGTGCCGAGGAAGACCACGTTGTCGTCGGGCTTGACCGACTCGGC
The DNA here is from genome assembly GCA_035699305.1 of Fimbriiglobus sp. Lineage (GTDB taxonomy): Bacteria > Planctomycetota > Planctomycetia > Gemmatales > Gemmataceae > DASSAT01. The sequence continues at coordinate 6,319 of DASSAT010000639.1, forward strand.
CGTGAAGTGGCCGACGATCTTCTCCCCGATATTGAGCCGGTCCCCCTCCTGGAGGGCGAACAGTCGCGGGGTCAGGGCGGGCACCCGGCCGTCCGGGTTCTCGCGGACCAGGACGACGTAGAACTCCAGCCAGTCGTCGTCGGCCAGGTCGCGGAGCCTGGCCGGCCCCGAGTAGATCGAGCAACTGATCGAGTACGACCGCCGGACTAGCCGGGTCAGGTCCTCGGGCTTCAAGTGTTCTTCCTGACAGCCCTCGACGCGCGGCTCCCAGTTGCCCAGGCCGAGCGCGCAGTACTGGCCCGGCAGGTGTGTCGGCCGGGGGAAGTCCGGCCTCACCCGCATCACCATCAGGTCGGAGTGGACCTTGTGGAGGTGGACGACCGTGCCGTTGTAGCGCTTCTGGCGGAGTTCGGTGATCTCGTCCGGAGTCATCCCCGGTCACCTTGGCGGAGCGCCCGTCCGGGCCGGGCGGACAACGAAACGCCCCCGCCTCGACAACCGCGGGGGCTGGATCAACACCCAAAAGTATACGGACCGCCGCGGGTTCGGACTAGCCGAGCTTGCCGGCCGCTTCCTTCAGGTACGCCAGGCACTTGCGCACGTCCGCCGACGGGTCGTCGGCGTGCGCCTCATACTCGATGCTGATCGACCCCTTGAACCCGACCTCCTTGAGCGCCTTTAGCACGCCGGGCACGTCCAGCGCCCCGGTCGGGTCGCCGAAGGGTACGTCGGTCTTGCGCTTGTTGTCGTGGTCCTTGAGGTGAATCCCGAAGTTCCGCTTGCCCATGAGCCGGATCTGCTGAGCTGGGTCCAACTTCTTGCCGAGCTGGGCTGAACGGATCAGGTGCCCGGTGTCCAGGCAGGTGCCGATCAGCTCGTTGTGGTCCTTGACGGCCTTCAGGATGACCTCGGCCGAGTACCACCTGTGTAGCCCCTTGCCCTGCGGACCGTGCGGGTGGATCGCGATGGCGATCTTGTGCTCGGCGACCAGCTTGTCGAGGCTGTCGAAGCTGTCCGGGTCGGGGTCGGCGCTGAGGGACTTCACCCCGAGCGCCGCGGCGAACTCGAAGAGCTTCTTGTTGGCGTCATGGTCCTTCGTGAACCGCTCGACCCCGAAGGCGACGGGAGTGATGTCGTACTCGCCACACAGCTTCTTGACGCCGGCGATCTTCTCGGGGCTGCTGGAGGGGGAGACGTGGCCGTTGTAGAACTCCGCGTACTTCAGGCCGAGATCGCGGGTCATCTTGAGAGCGCGTTCGAGCGGGAACTTGCGGAACGTGTACGACTGGATGCCGATGGTGTACCCATCGGAGAATTCGACCTTGGCCGGCGCGGCGGTCAACTTGCCCGTGACAGCAATGGCACCCGCGACGGTGGCGGATTTCAGGAAGTCGCGGCGGCCGAGGGGCGTGTCATGAGGTTGCATGAAGAGGCTCCCAAGGTGAAGCGGCCCGCAATCGAGCCGGGTCCGTATTGTGACGCCAATCCCGCTTAGACGCCAGAGCCGGCCGGAAAAACATCGAGGCCCGCGGCGATGCCGCGGGCCTCGATGGGGTCGTCACGGTATTACTTCTTCGACGGCGCGGCGAACAGCCTGGCGATCTCCTCGTCGGCGAGTTTCTCCTGGCCGGCGCGGGCGTCGATCACCAGCGCCTGGCCGCTCGGGGCGACCCAGACGAGGTGGTTGCCGAGGCAGAAGACGGCCTTCATCTTCGGGTGCGTCTCCAGGATGCGGAAGTACGCCTCGCTCTGTGCCTTGACGACGACCGCCTTCGTGTCCGCCTTGAACTGGTCGTCGATCCACACGCCGCTGATCTCGACACAGTTGCGACCGTAGGCCGCTTGCTTGCAGTTGAGCGACAGTTGGCACTGGCCGCGGAGGTTGTTCGATGCCTCGGCCAGGTCCACCCCGAGCTTGCCCTCCTGGTTCCGCCGGACCTGGCCCAGTTGCCAGTTCGACTGGGCGTCCTTGAGCGCCTTGGTCACGTCCTGCGATCGCTTGAGTGCCTCGGCGTACCGGCCCGCTCGCTGCTCGGCGGGGACTTTCTTCAGCGCCTCGTCGAGTAGCTTGTCCTGCTCGCCCCCGCGGGACTTGGCTACGCCGTCCCCCGGTTTGCCGCCTTGGGCTCCCTCAGCGGCCTTTTCCCGGGCGAAGTCGGCAACCGGTTTCGGGACCGCGGTCGCCAGGCCACCGGCCCCAGACGCCCCAGAGGGCGGGGCGAGGCCGGCCGGAAGCCCGCCCGGACCAGAGGCGCCGAACTGGAGCGGCTGACCGAACCGGTTGCCCGGCATGAACCCACCTTGCCCAGCGGCACCGGTGATCGGCATCGGGGCGTCCGGCACCACGAGGTAGCTGGTGTACGGGGTGGCGATGCCGTACTTCTTGGCCAGCGCCACCACCTCGTCCACCACCTCCTTCGACTCGCCGTTGACCCGGATCTGGTCGAGCAGGTAGCCGACCTTGCGCCGCGCCCACAGGTGCTCGACGAACTCTTTGCCGTCGTCGGACTTCGTCGGGAAGGTCAACTCGTAAACCAGCTCGCGCTCCTCGGTGCCGACCAGGCCGGTCAGCTTGATCGCGGCCGGCCCCTGCCCCGAGTACCGGCCGATGACCACGAGCTGCCCGCCGTGGAACAGGTCCGGCAGCCGCGGCGGGTAAATCTCGTGCAGCTTGACGTTGGTGGTCGTGATCTTGACGTTGGTCATGACCGGGTGGCTGACCTTGGCGCTCAGGGCCGACGCCTTGACCTCGATGTCCTCGGCCGGGCGGACGTAGGTGCTCACCGCCCGGGTCGCGTCGGCCAGTTGGTCGAGCATTGCCGCATTCACGTCGTCGCCGACGCCGAAGGTGAAGATGCGGGTGTTCTCGGATTTCTCGGCGCGGGCCGTCACGTTCTTGACGATCTTGGCCGGGTCGCGCTCGTCCAGGGTCGGGATGCCGTCGGTGAAGAAGACCACCGTGAACGACCGGCTCGCGTCCTTGGTTCGCATGTCCAGTGCGGCGTCCAGGGCCGGCATGATCGCCGTGCCGCCGCCGGCGCGGAGGTCGCCCACCCACTTCCTCGCCTTCTCCAGCTGATCCGCCGACGCCGGCACGAGCTTGTCCTCGTAGGTGCGGACGGCGCTGGCGAAGCTGACCAGCCCGAACCGGTCGCCGTCGCCGAGGCCGTCGAGCAGCCGTTGCAACGCCTTCTTGGCCTGCGACATCTTCAGGTCGGACATGCTCCCCGAGGTGTCGAGCACCAGCACCAGGTCGCGCGGCACGCGGGTGGTCTTCATCGACTCGGTCTGCGGCGAGATCAGGAGCATGAAGTAGCCGTCCTCGGCCGACACCGGCCGGTAAGCCAGCGGCGTAAGTCCGATCTCCTGGTCGCCCAGGCCGTAGAAGAGTTGGAAGTCCTTGTCGAGCAGCGCCTGGTCCTTGGCGAACGCGACGGCGACCTCGCGGTCCCCCGTGCGCATTACGTCGATGGCGTGGGTCGGGCTGTACACCGTCTGGACCGGGTGCTGCGACTTGATGGTCAGCTTGACGGAGAACTCCTCCAGCGTGCGGACGCCCCGGCTGTCGGTCTTGAGCGGGTAGACATACTCGACCACCCCCTGCTCCATCGGCGCGACCGACGTGAAGCTGATCTTCACCTTCTGGTCTCCCTTCGGCGGGACCGGGAAGACGCGGAGCCGCATCAGGTTGTTGCCCAGGTAATCCAGCAGCCCCGGGTCTTTAGTGCGGCGGACGATGTCGGTGTAGACCTGGTTGGCCTTCTTGGCGTCGAGCAGTTCGCCCGCGGTCTCCTTGCCGTCCACCCACATGGTGAACTTGTTGACCGTCGCCCCCTTCGGGACCGGGAAGAGGTAGGTCGCCTCCAACGGCCGGTCGGTGTGGTTGCGGAATGTCTGCTCGACAGTGGTGCTGGCCACCTGGTCGTCGATGGTGACCGTGACCTTGTGGTTGACCATCGCCAGCGGCGGCAGCTTCACGTCGTCGGGGATGAGCAAACCGGCGGCATGGGCCTGTTGGCCGGCCGCGACGAGCAGCACCCCGAACAGCAACCGGGAACGCATCACACACCCCCTTCCGGAAACCGCGGAGCCGAACTGCCTCGATTATAAAACGACCCGGCCCCCGGACGCGATTGCGCTCGGGGGCCGGAGGGCCGGTTGTTACACGCCGGTTACGGGGTCAGAGGACGGGCCGGATGACGACGAGTAGCGGCACGCCGGTCCGCGGTCGCTCGGCCCGGCGGTCGAGGAACGCCCGGACCTCCTTCGAAGCGGCCGGGTTGACACGCAGCGCCGCGGGCGAGTAGGTGAGCACGATCGCGGGCTTGACGGGCTTGGCCTTCGTGCCCGCGGCCGGGGCCAGGTTCGATCCGCCGGCCTTCCGCTTGCCCGAGCCGAGGTCCACGCCGAACAGGTCGCGGAGGTCCCGGTGCTCGGCCGCCTGGAACGGAACCAGGTGGGCGATCGTGAACACCGGGCCGGACTTGTCGGCCTGGTCCCGCTTCGCCAGGTTCGTCAGCAGCCTGGCGACCTCGTCCGGGGCGAGGGCGTCGGTGTAGACGGCCAGGGGGGCCGGCAACTTCTTGCGGAGGCGGTCCTGGGTGGCCGCATCGACCGCGACGGTCAGCCCGACCGTCCGCGCCGCCGACTGGAAGACCGCCGCCGCCCGCGGCACGTCCTTGACGAAGAGGTCGAGCCGGAACGACTGGTCGCGGCCGAGGTCGCTGACGATCCGGTCGCGGATGTCCTTGCGGCCGAGATCGGCGACCGGGGCCAGGACCGGCACCCTCGCCTCGACGGACTCGAACGGGGGGATGGAGGTGAGCGGCACCGCGCCGACCACGTCGCCGGTCCCGGCCGGCCGGGGCTGCGGGGCCGACTCGGGACGGACAGCGGTCGGATGCGGCAGGGTGGCGAGCCGCGAGTCGTCGGTGTGTTGCGGCAGCACCCGCCGGGGTGTCGGTCCGAGTTCGGGACTTGGCTCGGTCGGCAGCGCGGGTAGGCCGGCGAACTGGTCCGGCGGGTTGTCGGGTCGGGGAAGCCGCTTCTGCTGGGCGAGTCCGTGGGCCTCGTCGGCGGTCTCCCTAAGCGAGACCCAGAACGAGGCGGCGCCGACGACGAACAGGAGCGACGCCGCGACGGCGTAAGGGACCCAGTTGGGCGCTCGGAGTGCGGGGGCGCGAGGCGTGACCGGGTTCGCCCGGGGCAGCCGGGCGACGCGGACGGTGACGGCGTCGGCCAGGCCGAGAGGTGCCGGCCGGCGGGGGAGAGCGCGGAGCCGGCGGCTATCGGTCTTGAGGCACGCGAACAGGGTGGCCGCGCCCGGGTCCCGGGCCAGCAAGACGTGGAGCGCGGCCTCGCGCTCGGGCGCGAGTTCCCCGTCCACGGCGGCGGTGATCAGTTCGCGGTCAGCGTTGGTCAGCATGAGTGGTGGGGTCGCCCCCCTCCCCTGCGCCGGGCGGTCACTCGTCATCCGGTTCCAGCAACTCGCGGAGTTCCAGCCGGGCACGGTGGATCCGGCTGCGGATCGTGCCAATCGGCACCCCGATCACCTCCGCGATCTCCTCGTACTTCATCCCCTCGATGTCCTTCAAGACCAACACCGTCCGGTGCTCGCCCGAGAGCCGGTTCAGGGCGGTTTGCAGCGCCTCCTCCTCCTCGGTCCGCTCCAGGGCCGTGCCGGGGCGCGTCTCCGCCGAGGGGTCCTGCGGGTCGATCACCACCTCGCCGTCGCGGCCCGTCTCCAGGCTGACCGTCGCCCGCCGTCGCCTCCTCAAACTGACCGCCGTGTTAAACGCGATCCGGTAGAGCCAGGTAAAGAACTCGGCGTCGCCCTTGAACGAAGCCAACGACTGGAAGGCGCTAAAGAAGGCGTCCTGAACCACGTCCAGCGCGTCGTCCGGGTTGTCCACTACCCGGACGACGGAGTTGAACAGCCGGTCCTGGTAACGGAGTACGAGGTCCCCGAAGGCCGCGGGCCGACCGTTCAAGGATTCCGCAATCAGACGGCGGTCGTCGAGGTTCACGTCGGCCTGTCAATGGGACGCGCGGGCGGGCAGTGGAGTTCCGGCATTCTACCTAACCACCAGCCCGGCGTCGCCCTACGGGAATTACGGAAACGATAGTACAAGTAAGAGGTTGTGTCGATTATTAGTCTTTTCTTGGTATCCGAAGTCTCCTCAGCTGCCCGACTTTGGTCGGGCGTCATTCCGAATGGAATAATCGGTACAAGCGGATATACTAATCACCTGTACCCTTCCGCCGCACTCAGGAGGAGCGGCCCCCTGCCATGGAGAGCCAGACCATCGTCGTGCGGGGGGCCAGGGAGCACAACCTCCGCGGCGTCGATCTCGAACTCCCGCGGAACGCGCTGATCGTCTTCACCGGGGTGAGCGGGTCGGGGAAAAGCTCCCTCGCGTTCGACACCCTCTACGCCGAGGGGCAGCGGCGGTACGTCGAGAGCCTGTCCAATTACGCCCGGCAGTTCCTCGGCCAGCTCCCCAAGCCGGACGTGGAGTTCGTCGGCGGTCTTTCGCCCGCCATCAGCATTCAGCAAAAGACGGCCGGCCGCAACCCCCGATCGACGGTCGGCACGATTACAGAGGTCGCCGACTACCTGCGGGTGTTGTACGCCCGGGTCGGGCTGGGGCACTGCCCGACCTGCGGCCGACCGATCACCGCCCAGACCCGCGAGCAGATCATCGCCCGGATACTCGCGCTGCCGGAGGGGGCGCGGTTCCTGGTGCTGGCCCCGGTGGTCCGTGGCCAGAAGGGGGCGTTCCAGGACTTCTTCGCCGACATGGTGAAGCGCGGCTACGTCCGGGCGCGTGTGGACGGTCAGGTCGTGCGGATGACCGACGACCTGAAGCTGGACAAGAAGATCAAGCACAATATCGAGGTCGTGGTGGACCGGCTCAAGATCGAGCCGAAGGTTCGCCCCCGGCTGGCTGAGGCGGTCGAGCAGGCGCTGAGCTTAGCCGAGGGGAACCTGATCGTCGCGGTCGATAACGAAGTTCCAAGTTCCAAAGTTCCAAGTTCCAAGTCCGACATAGCCCCTGCCGACTTGGAACTTGGAACTTTGGAACTTGGAACTGATCTGTTGCTGTCCGCCCACTACGCCTGCACCCACTGCGGCATCAGCTACGACCCCCCGTCCCCGCAGCTGTTCTCGTTCAACAGCCCGCAGGGGATGTGCCCCGAGTGCGACGGGCTGGGCACGAAGTACACCTTCGACCCCGACCTGATCGTCCCGGACCCGTCGCTGAGCTTCCATCAGGGGGCGGTCCCGCTGGTCGGCCCGCTGAGCCACATGGGCCGGTGGCGGCGGCATATCTACGAGGGGGTGGCGAAGGCGTTCGGGATCGACCTCAAGACGCCCTGGAACCGCTTACCGAAGAAGCATCGGGACGTGCTGCTCAACGGCGGCGGGGACACGCACGTCGTCTGGGAGTGGAAGCAACGCGGCGGGGCGGTCTGGAAGCACGGCGGCAAGTGGGAAGGGATCGTCCCGCAGCTTATGTCGCAGTTCAAGAAGACGGCGGCCGGCCCCCGGCGGATGCAACTGGAAAAGTACATGCGGGTGGTCCGTTGCCCGGCCTGTGACGGACACCGGCTCAACCCGCAGGCGCGGGCCGTTCGGGTCGGCGATAAGACGCTGATCGAGCTGGGCGCGATGCCGCTCGGGGAGTTGGTCCCCTGGTTCGATTGGTACGAGCAGTCGCTGACGCCGATCCAGCGGGCGATCGCCGGGGAGCTGCTCAAGGAGATTCGCGCCCGGCTCGGGTTCCTGCTCAACGTTGGGCTGCACTACCTCAGTCTCGACCGGGGGGCCCCGACCCTCTCCGGTGGGGAGGCCCAGCGCATCCGGCTGGCCGGGCAGATCGGCAGCGGGCTAGTCGGGGTGCTGTACATTCTCGACGAGCCGAGCATCGGCCTGCACCCGCGCGACAACGCCCGGCTGCTGCGGAGCCTCGAACGGCTGCGGGACATGGGCAACACCGTCCTCGTCGTCGAACACGACGAGGAGACGATGCGCGCGGCCGACTTCCTGGTAGACTTCGGCCCCGGTCCCGGCACCCGCGGCGGCGAGGTGGTCGCCGCGGGCACCCCGGCCGAAGTGTTCGCCAACCCCGCGAGCCTCACCGCCCAGTACCTCACCGGGGCGAAAGAGATCTCCGTC
>DASSAT010000640.1:0-3007 GCA_035699305.1 Fimbriiglobus sp.
TCGGCCGAACGTTCGGAGTCAAACGCACCTGGGACGTGGTCCGCCGGCTGTGGAAGCCGGACGTCGTCACGCTTGATCTGGAGAAGGAGCTGGCGGCCCTGCGGGTCAAGGTCCCGGCGCCAGTGTTCTGGCTGTTCGGCAAAACTCAGTCCGGCAAGACGTCGCTGATCCGCTACCTGACCGGGGCCGAGGACGCCGCCATCGGCAACGGCTTCCGGCCGTGCACTCGCACCTCGCGCGTCTACCCGTTCCCGACGCCGGACGTGCCGATCCTGACCTTCCTCGACACCCGCGGGGTGGACGAGCCGAACTACGACCCGGCCGAGGACATCGCCGCGTTCGACGCCCAGGCGCATCTGGTGGTCGTCACCTGCCGGCTGACCGACTTCACCCACGGCGGGGTCCGCGACGCGCTGGAGAAGGTCCGCGACGCCAACCGCAAGCGACCCGTTATCCTGGTCCTGACCTGCCTGCACGAGCCGCACCCGCAGGACCAACACCCGCAGCCGTACCCGTTCGACCCGCTGGCGGTCAAGCCGGCCGAGCCGCCGGCCGTGATTGGCCCCGTGCCCGAGGACGTGGCCCGGCTGGTCAAAGAGCAGACGACGCAGTTCGAGGGGCTGGCGGACCGGGTGGTGCCGGTGGACCTGACCCGATCCGAAGAGGGGTACGCGGACCCGAACTACGGCGGCGAGACGCTCAAGCGCGTGCTGATCGACGCCCTGCCCGGCGCGTACCGCTCGACCTTCGCCCGCGTGACGGAGGTGACGACGCACCTCAAGGACCTGCACCTGCGGCACGCGATGCCGATCATCCTGTCGTACAGCTCGCTGGCCGCGACCGCCGGGGCGGTGCCGATCCCGTTCGCCGACCTGCTGCTCTTGCCGGCGATCCAGGCAAAGATGGTTCACGCTCTCGGTTCGCTCTACGGCCAACCGCTGACCGCGACGCGGTTCCTCGAAGCGGCGACCTCGCTGGGGATGGGGTTGCTGGCCCGGCAGGCGGTGCGGGAGGTGGTGAAGTTCATCCCGTTCGTCGGCTCGGCCGCCGGCGCGGCCCTGGCCGGCGCGAGCACCTACGCCCTGGGCCGGGCGTTCTGCCAGTATTACCAGGACGTGCACGAGGGCCATGTCCCGAATCCGCAGGCGCTGCGCAAGCTGTATCAGGCGCAGCTCGCCGCCGCGGAACGGGCGTGGTTCACCGCTGCGCGGTAAATCCCAAAATCCAAATCCCAAATCCCAAACGAACAGGAGGCACCAAACCAAAACGGGACCATCCATGTTAGGCCCGGGGCTTGGGGCTTAGGATTGAGTTGGGATTTGGTGCTTGGAATTTGGGATTTTCCCGGAGGGGTCATGCCTCCGCGCTACTGGTTCCGCATCGCGGTCGTCGCCCTGCTGGCCCTGGCGCCGGTGGTGTTCCTGTCCGGCGTCGGCATGTACCACCTGTGGGACCGCGGGTGGTCGTTCACCGCCTACTGGCCGATGGCTCTGTGCTGGCTGGCGGCCTATCTCCTCGGAAGGTACTGGACCCGCCGCCGCAAGCCCACCGAAACCACCTCGATCCCGACCCCGGAATACTGGACCGACCGCGACAAGCGGGCGTGGGCGATCGTCGAGGCCCACGCCGCACAGGTCCCGGCCCTGACCGCCGAGCAGTTCGGCGACCTCAACCGCTACGCCTCCGACGCTCAGGAGTTGGCCCTCCAGGTGGCCCGCGTCTACAAGCCGAACGCCGCCGACCCGTTTGGCCACCTGACGCTGCCGGAGGTCCTCGCTTGCGGCGAACTCGTCGCCCACGACCTGACCGCGCTAGTCAACAAGTACGTCCCCGGCAGCCACCTGCTGACCGTCGGCGACCTGAAGCGCATCCGCAACACGGTGGACACGGCGTCGGAGTGGTATCCGCGATTGCGGAACGTCTACTGGATCGCGTCGGCGATCTTCAACCCGGTCAAGACGGGGTTGCAGGTGGCCGCCACCAAGGCCGGGCTGGCGCCCGCGTTCGCCGGGTTCCAGCAGAACTTGATGGTCTGGTTCTACACCGCGTACTTGAAGGAACTCGGCCGGCACCTGATCGAGCTGAACAGCGGTCGGCTCCGGGTCGGCGCGAAGCGATACCAGGAATTGATGGCGCTTCACAAGGAACCGCCCACCAACGAGGCGAGCGGGGGGCGTCAGCCCCCTGTTTCTGAAGACCAACAGGGGGCTGACGCCCCCCGCTCGCCGGAGACGCCGCCTGTAACACTTGCCATCGTCGGCCCGGTGAAGGCCGGCAAGTCGAGCCTGGTCAACGCACTACTCGGCGAGCAGAAGGCCGGCACCGACGTGCTGCCGCTGACCCCCGGCGTCACCCGGTACACCTTAACGCAACCGGACAGGCCGACGTTCACCCTGCTCGACACCGCCGGCTTCGGCAACGACGGCGCCAGCGAGGCGGACGTAGCGGCCGCGGTCGAGGCCGCTCGGCTGGCGGACGTGATGCTGCTGGTCATCCCGGCCCGGTCCGCGGCCCGGCGGCCGGAGTCGGAATTCCTCGACCGGGTGCGGTCAGCGCTGGCGACACTGCCGAACCTGAAGATGCCGCCGGTGCTGGTCGTCCTGTCGCACGTCGATCTGCTCAGCCCGCTGATGGAGTGGGCGCCGCCGTATGACTGGCGCGCCGGCACCCGTCCCAAGGAGGTCCAACTCCGCGAGGCGGTCCAGGCGGTGGCGGATCAGTTCGCCGACCGGGCCGCGGGAGTGGTCCCGGTCTGCACCGCGGCCGGCAAGGAGATGGGGGTGAAGGACGAGCTGCTGCCGGCGGTGGTGGCGTTTCTCGGCGAGGCCCGCGGGGTGAGTCTGCTGCGGGCACTGCACGTCGAGGCCACCGCCGACCAGACGAAGCGGGTGGTCAATCAGGTCCTCAACGCCGGCGGGCAACTCCTGAAGGCGTGGTGGGAGACGACGAAGAAGCGATAACCCTGGGACCGCGGCCGTCTCGGCCGCTCTTGCCAGGCGCGTCGAGA
>DASSAT010000641.1:0-3971 GCA_035699305.1 Fimbriiglobus sp.
CGCAGGGCGGGGTTGCCCGCAGGGCGATAATGGTCGGGGAGGAGCGCCCGCCCGCGGAGGACCCGACATGACTCGGAAGCTGATCGCCCTGGCGTTGGCCGTCGCGGGACTGGCCCCGGTCGGGTGCCGGGGGTTCGAGACGCCGCGGTCGCTGCGCGGCAGCCCGCGACCGGACCGGGCGGACCTGTCGATCGAGGAGCAGTACCGCCGCGGCCGCGCCCGCTACGGGCTGCACGAGGACGACTTCCGCGTCGGCCCGCGCACCTTCACCGACCGCCCGGACCCGGTCTCGGGCGGCATCGGCGGCGGCGGCCTCGGCCGTCCGTAGCCCTACCTCCAGTTGTCCTCGCGCCGCGGGTCGTGGTCCTGGATACGTCACCTCCAGAACCAGATCGCAAGCCCGGCCAGTGCGACGACCACGACCGCCGCGATCAGCAGCGCCGCCGACCGGCGCGGGGGCGGGGCGGGGGTCTCCTCGGCCACCGGGCGAACCGCGTCGGCGAACTCCGCCATCGAGGCGAACCGACCGGCCGGGTCCTTGGCCATCGCCTTCAGACAGGCCGCCTCTAGCCGCGGGTCGATGCCCGTCCGAAGTTGGGACGGCGGAGTGGGGTCGGTGTTGAGCACCTTCGCCAGTACCTCGTGGCCGGCGCCGGTGAACGGCGGCCGGCCGGTCAGCAACTCGTACAGGATCACCCCCAGGCTGTACACGTCCGACCGCGGGCCGACCGCCTCCGGGGCGCAGCCGATCTGCTCCGGCGGCAGGTACGCCGCGGTCCCGATCGTCGCGCCGGAGGGCGTCAGCCGCGGGTCGTCGGGGCCGAGCCGCCGGGCCAGCCCGAAGTCGGTCACCACCGGGTCGCCGCCCTCATCGAGCAGGACGTTGGACGGCTTGAGGTCGCGGTGGACCACCCCGACCCGGTGGGCCGCCTGCATCCCCTCGGCGATCCGCAGCACCAGCCGGGCCGCCTCGCGCTGGGGCGGGGCGCCGTCCCGGGCTAGCCGGGCGGACAGTGGCTCCCCGGTGACGTGCGGCATGGTGAAGTAATCGACCCCGTCCTGCCGGCCGACCTCGTAGACCGGGCACAGGTACGGGTGGCGGACGACGGCGGCCGCCCGCATCTCCCGGCGGAACCGCTCCGACGCCTCGCCCATGCGGCCCGAGTCGAACCGCGGCATCTTCAGCGCCACCCGCCGGCCGAGCCGCGTGTCGTCGGCCAGATAGACCGTCCCCATCCCGCCGCGGCCGAGCACTTCCAATAGCCGGTACGGCCCGAATGCCCGCGGCAGCACCTCCGGCTGGGGCGGCACATAGGGCTGGGTCGTGCCGTATGCCTGGGTGCCGTCACCGATGGCCCGGTGGAGGGCGACCTGCTGGCAGAGCACTGTGGCATGGGCCGGGAACCGCCGGCAGAACTCCTCCGGGTCGGGCGTCTCGCCGAGCCGCTCGCGGGCGAGGAACTCGCCGTAGATCAGGTCGAGCGCCGACTCCGGGTCTTGCACCCGGCGGACGTACTCCTCGGCCGGCACCCGCTCGCCGGCCCGCCAGCGCTCGCGCTGATCGACCCGCAGCACCGCCGCCAGGTCGTCCGGGGCGATCGGCCCGGCGTCGGCGAGGAAGGCGTCGAGTTCCGGCCGGCCGCCGGCCCAGAGCCGCGAGTACCGGCCCGCCGGGTCCGTCTCCTGGCCGCGGGGGATCATGTGTCGCCCCCGTCCAGCCCCAACTCGGCGGCAGCCCGGTCGGCGGCGCGGGCGAGTTGCATCCGCCGGGCCTGCGCGGTGCCGCCGAGTCGTTCCGCCACCTCCGCCCACTCCAGCCCCTCGGCCCGCAGGTCGGCGATCTGCCGCTCCTCCGCGGTCAACAGCGCCCGGAACCGCTCCAGCAACTCCCGCCCCGCGACGACCCGGCTGGGCGACGGCTCGTCGGCCGCGGTCAGGTCCAGCGCCTCGTCGCCGGCCGCTCGCCGGTGGTCGCGCTTCTGCCGCGACTGCGCCCGGGCCGCGGACGCGAGCTTGTTGCGGGCCATCTGCATCAGCAGCCGGCCGAGCTGCTCCGGGGCGGCGAGGTCGTACTGACCGGCCGCGGCGCGGACGAAGAAGCTCGCCAGCACCGACTGGCAGACGTCGGCCGAATCGAACGCCCGCCCCAGCCGGCGGTCCTCCAGCCGCAGCCGCACCTCCCGGCGGATCAGCGGCTCGTACCGGCGGACCAACTCGGCCGCCGCGTCCGCGTCACCGGCCCGGACCCGGGTCATCAGCTCGGCGAAGGGGTCGTCGGCCACGGGTGCTTCCTCCGAGGTCACGAGGTCGGCCCGATTCTACCAGAACGCCCGGCCCCGTGTGCAGTTCGACCGCGGTCGGTGATGGATTCGATCGGCTCATGCCGGTTTCGATTGGTTGGTCATTGTCTTGTACCCTCCCCCTTGGGGGGAGGGACATTCTCGGATGGCGTCGATCATCGTCTCTTATTCCCTCCCCCCTTGGGGGGGAGGGGTAGGGTGGGGGGTGGAGGCGTCAACGGGTGATGAGCATCGTCCCGGTCTCGTCGAGCATACCCCCCACCCTAACCCTCCCCCCCAAGGGGGGAGGGAACCAAACCTGACGATCAGGGCTCGATCGGATTCGTATCAGTCGCGCAGAGGCGCCCTCCGGCGGTAGGCGCCCGGGGGCTGCCCGACCCGGGCGTGGAACACCTGACTGAAATACTTCGGCTGACTGTACCCGCACTTCTCCGCGACCTCGGCCGCCGACAGGTCGGTCTCGGTCAGCAGCCGCTTGGCCCGCTCGATCTGGACCCGCGTGATCTCCTCCTTCGGCGAGCGGCCCAGCAGCTTCTCCATCCGCCGCTCCAGCGACCGTCGCGGCAGGCCGGTCTTGCGCACCAACTCCTTGACCCGCAGCCCGCCGCAGGCGTGGTCGCGGATGAACCGGATCGCGGCGGCCAACTCGCGGTCGTCCGTCGCCAGCACGTCGGTGGATTCCCGCGGCACGATGCCCTGAGGCGGCAACAGGATCGGCTCGGCCGGGTGTCGGGCGCCGGCCATCATACGGTCCAACAGCGCCGCGGCCTCGAACCCGACCTGGACCGTGTTGATATCGACGCTGGTCAGCGGCGGGCTGGACAGGTTGCACAGGATGTCGTCGTTGTCCACCCCGACGACGGCCACCTCCTCCGGCACCAGTGCGTTCACCCGTCGGCAGGCGTCGAGGACCTGCTGCCCGCGGTCGTCGTTGCAGGCCATCACCCCGACCGGCCGCGGCAGCCCCCGCACCCAGGCGGCGATCGCCTCCTGATCCTCCTCCCACGTCACCGCCGCCTTGCGGGCGGGGCGCTCGTAGACGTGACAGGTCCGGCCGTCCGCCCGGGCCAGCTCACGGAACAGGTCGCCGCGGAGGTCCATCCAGACGCTCTGCCCGCGCGGCAGGCCGCAGAACGCCAGCTGCCGGAACCCGCAGTCCGCGAGGTGGTCGTAGGCGAGTCGGACGACAGCCCGGTTGTCGATGCCGACGGCCGGCAGGCCCAGGTTGGGGACGTTGAACCGCAGATCCACGGCCGGCAGGCCGGTCTGGTGGACGGCCCGGGCCATCTTGCGGTCGTTGATCCGGGCCAGGATGCCGTCGCCGTGCCAGCCCCGCAGCCACCGGGGTGGGGGCGACTCCAGCCCGTGCGGCTGGATGTAGACCGACCACGGCCCGTGCCCATGCAGGTAGCGGACGACGCCCTGGAGGATGCTCCGACCATAGGCCCGGGAGGTCTCGATGAGCAGCGCGACGTGTGGGGGACGGGGCATCACGCGGCCCATACCGGGAGATGAAAGTCGAGCCGACGTGCCGGCCAGCGTACCCGGCCGGCTGCCACCGGGGAAGGGGGTGGTGTCGCAAAAGTGGAATTACCGAGCCAGAAAGTGGATTGAGGGGGATAAGCCGGTCCGGGTACTTTTCGCTCTATCTGGCCGCCGCTCGGCAGGAGC
>DASSAT010000642.1:0-3705 GCA_035699305.1 Fimbriiglobus sp.
CAAGCGGTCCGGGGATCGGGGCCAGGGTGACCGGGTCCAGCACCCGCACCCGCGGGGCGCCGCCGGCCCCGGCAGCCAGGACCAACTCGGCCTTGCCGTCCCCGGTGAAGTCCCGGGCGGCCAACCGCACCCCACCGCGGACCTCTGGTTCGAACGCGAAGAAGTTGGCGACGACCGCCCCGGTCCGGCCGTCGAACACCCGGACGTGCGGCCCGCCCCCGGAGTCGGCGGCGGTGGCGATGTCGGCGTACCCGTCCCCGGTCACGTCGCCGGCCGCCACCTGCACCCCGCCGGCGAACGCCGGGTCGTAGGCGAAGAAGCTGCCGACCGGCCCGGAGAGCTGGGCCCCAGTCTTGCCGTCGAAGACGCGGACGTGCGGGCCGCCGCCCGGCCCAGCGGCGGTGATCAGGTCGGGGGTGCCGTCGCGGGTGAGGTCGCCGACCGCCACCCGGACACCGCCCGGGAAGGCATCCCCGAACGGGGCCAAGTTGAGCAGGGTGGCCCCGGTGTCGGCGCGGAACATCCGGGCGAACGGTCGCCCGCCCGGCTCCGGCCCGACGGCGATGACCGGCAGCGGCCGACCGTCGGGGACGACCCGGTCTTCGAGTTGCTCCACCGCGATCCGGCGCGGCCTCGGCGACGCCGGGCGACCGAGGACGCGATCCCAGAACCGATCGCTCTTGGCCAGCCAGCGGGAGAGGCGCGTCATGCGGTCCGTCCATGCAAAGGGTTGTGTGTGCGGTCCCGGTTGCGACGCCGGTCGGGCGAAAGCGGTCCCAATGATCCCACGGACCGGTCGCCTGTCAAGAGGAAAGACATTTTTTTACAGGGTCCGCTCGCGTCTTAAGAGTTGATAATACTATAACATTGTATCAAATATGCATATGTCACTGCTGCGATACCGGTCGGGAGCCCGCCATCCCGGTCTCGTCGGCCCGCTACAAGGTAAAACGGCTGCGTCTGTCACAACGCGACTTGCCAAACCGTCGGCTTGGCCGTTTGCTGAAAGCGGGTACTTGCTAATCCCAGCCCGCCAAGCGTTTGCGAACGCAGAATTGAGTCGGAGTTGGACGGGTCAGGGGGTCAGCGGGGGTTGTGCGGGAGTGCGGCCAGTAGTCCGATTCCGACTTGTCATCACCGGGCGAGTATTCGCCCGGTACGCTCACGAGGTCGGCTCGCTCACTGCGGCGACCCCGCCCTTCCTGCGCTGCTCTATACTTCTCCGGCGGCTTCGGGCGGACATGGCGCCGGGCCGGATGCAGTAGCGTCTCAACGGCGCCACCTGGACCCACGCGCCGACAGGTGGCCGGCAGGGTCGTCGAGTCGCACCCCAGGCCCCTCGGGACTCGGACCACCGACCGACATCGACAGGCGCGGCCGACCAGGCTGAGCTACATTCCCGTCATGTGCCGCCGGTCAACCCGGGGAGTCACCGATGGGCCACCAACGGCTCGGGCCGTTACCGAGAACACGGAAGTGGGTGCGGGTCGTCGGCCTCATCCACGCCGGCGCCGGCGCCGCCCAGGTCGCCGGCGCCACCCTCGCCGCGGCCGAGAAGGGGCTCGGCACGGCCGCCAACGACGCGGGCGTGGTCGAGACGGTCTGGCTGCTGATGCAACTCCCGCTCGCCGCCCGCTCCGACGACTTCCCTGCCGCCCTCCAATCTCGCGGCCTGTCCGTCGCCGACTCGCCCGGCCTGCTGGAGGTCGTCGGGGCGTTCAGCGACGCCGTGGACGCCCGGACGCCCAATTGCCGGGGCCGGACCGACCTCGGGGAGATGGCCCAGATGGCCGGGGCCGAGACGCTCACCGCGGTCGTCGGCCGCCAGGTGAACGGGCTCTTCGGCTCCGGGCCAGACGAGGTGCGGGCCGCGTTCGCCCGGCTGGCGACGCCCAAGCAGTTCGGCGTCCTCGCCCGTGACTTCTTCGCCCGGCTCGTCAACAAGTGCCTCGGCTACTTCCTCAGCCGGACCCTACCCGAGCAGGTCGGCGACGGGCGGCGGTTCCGCACCCTCGCCCGCGAGGCCGAGGTCGGCGAAGCGGAGGTGGGACCTACAGCTCCCCCCGGAAGGCCCGGTCCAGGATCGCCGGCAGCAGGGCGTTTCGAGCGCCTTCAATTGCCGTCTGTGTCGTTCGGATGCCCTCGATCTTGTCGAACAAGTTCCCGAACCAGACTTGCTTGCTGTAGCTCGGAAGCGGCACCGGGATTTCGAGAAGCCCCTTCGCACTTGTCGTGCGGTTGCGATCCGCGCTGCCGGGGGATGCCTCGCCGACGTGGAACAATCCTTCGGGGCTGAGCAGGTAGAAGCACACGAAACGGGCCGTGGCGACATTCGGCACCGGGACGTAGGTCAAATAGCGGTGGGAGCCATACCGGCCGCCGTCTTGGGGCTTCGCCACGGCGATGGCTCCTTCCCATGCTTTGATGTTGCTGATGAGGATGTCACCAGCTTCGACACGGTGCGGCTTCTCCCAGGTGATTTCGCTCCCCTTCAACGGTGGATTGTGGAACGTGCCGCGCCCGAACGAACGCACGGAGACTTGTGGGTATTCCGCCATCGGGTCAACAGTTGCAGGTCGCCGGTTCAAGGGGGCGATCACCGCAAGCCTCTGCCGAGGTGCGTTCTCTGCGATGTCCTGGAACGCGGCGTTGAGTAGTTCTTGGTTCCGACGTTCGATGGCAATGGTCGCTTGCTTCGCCTCGTCGATCTTCGCGGCCAGGGCGTCGATGCGGGCCACCAGCCGACGCTGCTCCGCCAACGGCGGCAGGGGGATTTCGTAGCCGAGGACGTGGCTGGGTCGGATGGCCGCGTAGTTCGTCGAACCCTGAGCGGCAACTTGCTCGAAGAACGCTGGCGTACGGATGTACCATCCAAGGAACCGGAGGGCGATCTTCGATTCGATGATCCTGAATAGGAAGTAGTGGCTGCTGACGATGGCTCCTTCCAAGTCATCCGGCACGATCCCATAGCCGCCTTGCTTCGCGTCGATCTCGGCAACAAGGAACTCGCCGGCCTTGCAGACCTGCTGCTTCTTCGTCTTGATCTCCGTGCCCGGCACCTGGTCCCGAAGCACGACACCTTGTGCATTGACTTGGACCCGACACCGCTTGTAGTGGGCGAAGTCGTCGATCTGGATGAACTCCTTGCGGTGCGTCAGCACCTCTCCGAGTTTGACCATCGGCCATGCGCTCATGACGGGCCTCCCTTCCGGGACCGCGATTCCAGGAGCCGTCGCTTGGTTTCGAGTTCGGCGGCCAGCGTCTTTTCGTTGGGGAGCGTCGTTTTGTACTCGGCGGCCAGCACCTTGTTGGGCATGTTTTCCAACGTGTAATGGGCGACGGCGGCATCTTTCTGCGTGCAAAGGATCACGCCGACGGGCGGGTTCTCGCCTTCGTTGGTCCAGTGTTCGCGGGCGTAGTTGAGGTAAAGGTGCATCTGCCCGGCGTCGGCGTGGGTGTACTTGCCGAGCTTGAGGTCGATGATGACGAGGCAGCGGAGTTTTCGGTGGAAGAACAGCAGATCGAGCCGATACCACTCGTCACCGATGCGGAGCCGTTTTTGCCGACCGACGAAGGTAAAGTCGCCGCCCAGTTCCAACAGGAAGGTTTCGAGTTCGCGGATAAGAGCTTCTTCCAGAGCGTTCTCGGAATACTCATCCTTCAGCCCAAGGAACTCCAGAACGAGCGGGTCTTTGATTTCCTCTT
>DASSAT010000643.1:0-4101 GCA_035699305.1 Fimbriiglobus sp.
GGTAGGGGCGGCGGATGCGTAGCCAGGGGCGCAAGCCCCTGGTCCCGATCCCAATTGTTTTTGAGCCCCGGAGGGGCGACAGAGGTCCAGCCACTCGCCGCGTTCTGTCGCCCCTCCGGGGCTCGGTTAATTATCACCGGCCCCAGGGGCTTGCGCCCCTGGCTACGCATCGGCCGCCGCTCCGCGGCTCAAGAGCCACGCTCGGCTGACGCCTCGCGGCTAACCGTGTGTCCGCGCCCACCGCCTCGCCTTCCAGTGCATCACCCAGCGCGGCACCCGCGGGAAGAACCGTTTGCCGAACCACACCCACCAGCTCACGAACCCCACCGCCGCCTCGGTCCGGTTGCGGACCAGGCTCCGCACCACGCTTTCGCCGACTTCCTCGGGACGCTGCGCGCCTTCGAAGTTCAGGTAGATCTTCCCCTCGTTCCGCAGCAGGTGCCGGTTCAGGTCGTCGCTGCGGACCACGCCGGGCAGCACCAACAGCACGTCGATGCCGTAACGGGCGAACTCGCCGCGCAACGCCTCGGTCAGCCCGACCAGCGCGTGCTTGCTGCCGCAGTGCTCCGGCAGGCTCGGGATGCCGCACCGGCCACAAATACTAGCCACGTTCACGATCGCCGGCCGACGGCCGGCCGCCGCGCTCCGGAGCAAGTACGGCTGGGCGAGCCGAATCATTTCGGCGGCGACGAAGAAGTTGACCTCCGTCACCCGCCGCAGGACCGCCTCGGAGGAGGTGGCGAACTCGCCGAAGCTCGCCACCCCGGCACAGGTGACCAGCACGTCCAGCCCGCCGAACCGGGCCACGACATCCTTGATTAGCCGCTCGCGGGCGGCGGCGTCGGTGAGGTCGGCAGGAAAGACATCAACTTCCGTGCCGCTGTCGCGCAGTCGCTTGGCCAGGGACTCCAGCTCGCCGCCCGACCGGCTGGTCAGCGCGAGCCGCACCCCCTCCCGGCCGAGCCGCTCCGCCGTCCGCCGGCCGATGCCCCGCGACGCCCCCGTCACGAGCACCACCCGGCCCGAGAGGTCCCGCCGCATCCCCGTCCCTTTTGATCGAACCACCGCGAGCCGCCCATCCACGCCGACCGAGCATTTTATGGCGGACGGCGTGCTCCGTTCAGCCGAACCGGCCCGGCCGACGGCCCCGCTCGCGGACTGACACAGCATTTCGACTCTGCACGCCGTGCCGCGAGGAACTGCGGACGGCACACCCGGACGTGCCCGCGGAGTTCACCCCGCGGGACTCGGTCTTGGAATTGTTCCGCGGTCCCCACTGTTACTTGCGGTGCCGGATCTTGGCCCGCATCCGCCGCTTCTTCCGGCCCACCTTGCGCCGTCCGGCTCCCCTGCGTCGGCCCGCCATGGTCCCCACTCCTCGCTTCTTTGTTCGGTTGTCGGCAAGGGGGTCATTATAGGCTGGGGCCAACGGCCGGACAACCCTACCGCCCGATGGGGTCAGCGCTACCCCCTCACTGCCGCTTGGGGTTCGCCGGGATTCCCAGCAGACGATCGGGGGTGCGGCCCGTACCTTTTCCAGGAGTCGGGCAGCCGGCACCGTCGGCACAACCGCCACGACCGACAGGCATTGTCCGGGCTTCGACAGCTTTGTATATTTGCTGTCTTTCGGGGCGCGCGCACCCGATGATAGGTGCGTCCGGCCGAAGGGTTTGCTCCGTATGCGGTTCCACCTGATCGACCGGATCGACGCCCACGAGCCGGGCCGGTTCCTTCGTGGGTGCAAGTTCCTGGCGCTCGGGGAGGAGTACCTGGCCGACCACTTCCCGCGGTTCCCGGTCATGCCCGGGGTGCTGATGCTCCAGTGCCTGGTCGAGGCCGGGGCGTGGCTGTGGCGGACGACCAGCGGCTACCGGCACCCGGTGGTGGTGTTACGGGAAGTGAAGAACGTCAAGTACGGGTCGTTCATGACTCCCGGCCGGCGGATGGACGTGGCGGTGGACCTGGTCAAGGCCGAGGGCGACCTGGCAACGTTCAAGGGCAAGGGGGCCGACGACGCTGGCCAGCAGACAGTGGCGGCACAGTTCGTGTTGCACGGCTACCGGCTGGCCGATCGCGGCCCGGCCGGCGTCGCCGCCGAGGCGAAGCTGCTGGAGAGCCTGAAAGCCCGGTGGGCGCTATTGACCGGGGAGCTGAGGTAGCCCGGGTTTTGTAGGGTGGGCCGAGTCTTCGAGGCCCACCAATCGGCAGACGGTGGGCCTCGAAGACTCGGCCCACCCTACGAGAAAGTGTCTGATGCTTCTGACGGACCAGGTGGCGATCGTGACCGGCGGCAGCCGCGGCATCGGCCGGGCGGTCGTCGCGGCGCTGGCCCGGGAGGGGGTGAAGGTCGCGTTCGTCTACAAGGGGAGCGAGCAGGCGGCCAAGGACTTAGAGATAGCGGTCGCCAACTCCGGCGGTACCGCGAAGGCGTACCAGGGCGACGTGGCCGACCCGGAGGCGGCCAAGCGCATCGTCGCCGGGGTGCTGGCGGATTGGGGCCGGGTTGATATCCTTGTGAACAACGCCGGGGTGATCCGCGACGGGCTGTTCGTCCGCATGGACCCGGACGCGTGGCGGACGGTCCTGGCCACCAACCTGGACGGGGCGTTCTACTTCTGCCGGGCCGTCGCCGACCAGATGGTCTTCAAGCAGCGGTCCGGGCGGATCGTCAACGTCTCCAGCGTGGCCGCGGAGCACGCCAACCCGGGGCAGGCCAACTACGCCGCCAGCAAGGGGGCGATCAACGCCTTCACCCGGGCGCTGGCCACTGAGGTCGGCGGCCGGGGCGTCACCGTCAACGCGGTCGCCCCCGGGTTCATCGAGACGGACATGAGCGAGGCGGTGCGGAACAAGGCGGGGGACTTAATCAAGAAGGCGGTCCCCCTGAAGCGGCTGGGCAAGCCGGAGGACATCGCCGGGGTGGTGGTGTTCCTGTGTTCGCCGGCCGCGGCTTATGTAACTGGTCAGGTAATCACGGTGGACGGCGGCCTCAGCCTCGGGGCCGCTGTCGCCTAGTTGGACACGACCCCGCCCGCTTCCCTCTCCTTTGGTCAGGGGAAACCGGGGCGGCGGGCGCGGAGGGTGCTTTGCGATGACCCAGGACGAAATCTTCGAGAAGGTCCGGCAACAGCTCGTGGACGCCCTGAGCGTGGACGAGGACGAGGTCACGCCGCAGGCCCGCCTGCAAGGCGACCTCAACGCCGAGTCGATCGACTTCCTCGACATCGTGTTCCGGCTCGAGCGCGAGTTCGGCATCAAGATCGACCGCAACGAACTGTTCCCCGAGTCGATCTTCCAGGGCGACCCGGACTTCGTGCAGGACGGCAAGGTGACGCCCAAGGGGCTGAGCGAGCTCAAGACCCGGATGCCCTACGCCGACCTGGCGGCGTTCGAGAAGGACCCGCAGTTCGAGAACATCGGCGACCTGTTCACCGTGGACCTGATCGTCCGGTACGTGAAGTCGAAGGTGGGGTAAGAAAGCCCACGGATCGCAATCCGTGGGCTTGGAACACCAATGCGCTGGATTTGGATCGACCGGTTCGTGGCGTTCGCGCCGGGCAAGTCGGCGACCGCGGTCAAGAGCCTCAGCTGGGCCGAGGACCACTTCGCCGACCACTACCCCGGCTACCCGGTGATGCCGGCGCCGCTGATCCTGGAGGGGCTGGCCCAGACCGGCGGCATCCTGGTCGGCGAGGCGAACGAGTTCCGCGAGAAGGTGGTGCTGGCCAAGGTGCCCTTCGCCCGGTTCGTCCGCGAGGCCGGGCCGGGCGAGCAGCTGACCTACCACGCCGAGGTGGTGGACCTGCGGCCGGAGGGGGCGGTGGTCAAGGGCCGGGTGACGAGCGGGCCGGACCTGGTGGCGGAGGCCGAGATCTTCTTCGCCCACCTCGACCGTAACCGGGCCAGCCAGGCGTTCGGCGACCACAACTTCGTCTTCTCGGGTGAGCTGACCTACTTGCTCGGGCAGGCGAAGTTGGCGGCCCGGCCGGCCGCCCCGCCGCTGCCCCCGGCCCAGGGTTGACAACCGACAACGGAGCCATGCCGAGTCTTGTAGGGTGGGTCGAGTCTTCGAGGCCCACCATCTTCCCAGACGGTGGGCCT
>DASSAT010000644.1:0-6230 GCA_035699305.1 Fimbriiglobus sp.
ACGCTCTTGTGCCGGCCGAGGTCCACGGCGAGAATCGTGTCGGACATCGCAAGCCCTCCGGTTGAGTGGGGCGAACCCCCACGATACCCCACGGCTTGCATGGATTCTTTCGGCGGAAGAGGGCGCACGGATGGGCGCGTGGGGCGTCGGCATCCAACGACCCGCGGGCGGTCGCGGCACTCTTTCGGCGGGTGCGCACCGACCCGTCCTTGAGGCGGATCTGCGAGCTAGCCGGCCGGTTCCGGCGGGTCGCGCAGTCGAAGCAGCGGAGGAAGGCGACCCACGGCCTCGACGACGTGGTCGGGGTCGAGCCGGGCGGCGACGTGGGTCGATTGCTCCCCTCGGAGCTGACGAGACTCCTGGTCGCCGAGCTGGAGCGGGACACGCTGAGACGGATCGCGGAGCGCCAGGCCCTTTGTCGGGAGCACCACGCCACCGAGCCGGTCGGTAAGGGACCGGTCATCGTGTCGATGGACGAGTCGGGGTCCATGGAAGACGAGAAGGCCCACACCGCCAAGGCCCTGGCCTGGATCGCCCGGCAGCAGCGGCGGTGGTGCGGCCTGGTCGCGTACTCGGGGGACAGCGGCGAGCGGCTGCTCGCGCTGCCCCCGGGCCGGTGGGACGAGGACCGGCTCATGGACTGGCTCGGTGAGTTCATCGGGCGCGGGAGCAGTCTCGACGTCCCGGTCCGGGAGATGCCGGACTACTACCGCCGGCTCGGCGCCCCGCCGGGCGTCACCGACGTGATCTTCCTGACCGACGCCCAGGTCCGCATCCCCGACGACGTCCACGACGCGTTCCTGGCGTGGAAGCGGTCCGCCCGGGCCCGGGTCGTCTCGCTGGTGATCGCCAACCCGCCCGGCGACCTGGGCCTCGTGTGCGACGAGGTCCACCAAGTCCGCGCCCTGGCCGCCGTCGGGGAAGCGGTTGGCCGCGTGCTCTCACTGTAGTTGCCCATCTCCTCGCCCGGCCGCAGGTCGCGTCCGGGCGGTCCCCGTTCGTCCCTCTCACGCGAAGGAGTCGAGCCATGACCGCCATGACGCGGCCGGCCGGGTCGTTCCCGGCCCTCGCCGCCGGCACCGCCCTGCTCGGGGAGGTCATCACCTGGACCTGCTCGGGCGTCGCCGTCCGCCACCTCGACCTGGTCGAGGCGCTCGCCACCTGCGGGCTGGACCCATCAGTCGCCCGGGAGCTGGCCCCGCGCCACGCCTTCACCCGTGCCTGCAAGAAGCTCTCCGACCAAAGGATCATCCGCCAGGTCGCCGAGGACGAGGCCACCGTCCGGTTCCAGTTCACCCAGGAGTCGCGGCACGGCGACCGGTTCGAGTACGAGCTGGAGTCCGTGCTCACCCTCGACAAGAGGTCCGGCGCGGTGACCTGTGACCTGCCCGGCCTGGCCACGCTGGCCCAGGAGGAGGTGGACCGGTGCGTCGCCCACCGGACCGGCGGCGACGTCACCCGCATCGTGCAGCGGCTCTTCGACCGGACGGCCGACCTGTTCGCCATCCGCCCGGCGGGCGGGGCCTACTTCGTTCCGGCCCGGCACGCGGCGTTCGTGGACCGGGTGCAGGCGCTGCTGGGCAGGCTCAACGGGCAGGTGCTGCGGTTCCCGGTCCCGGCCGGGACGAGTGAGGGCGACCGCAGTGTCAAGGAGGCGGTAGCGGCGGGCCTGGCGGCCCTGATCGCCGAGCACCGGCAGGCGGTGGCGGCGTTCGGGGCCGACACCCGCCCGGGGACGGTCGAGCGGGCGGCCGAGAAGATCCGCCAGACCCGATTCAAGGTCGAGGCGTACGCGCAGTACCTGGCCGAGGAGCGCGAGCGGCTGGAGCGAGACCTGGCCGACACCCAGCGCGAGCTACGGGCGAAGGTCGAGGCCCTGGCGGCGCCCGAACCGGCAGCCGCGTCCTGACCCTTCCCGCCAGGAGGACGCCGGTGTTCCCTCACGCCGCCGGGCGGGCGGAGCGCGCCCGCCACCTGCTGTTCCTCACCACGCCGGCCCTGTGGTCGGCGTGGCCGTTCCTGCCCATGGTGCGCCGCGCCCGCGGAGCGGAGGAGTTGGGGGTGCTGTTCGACGCCCGCGGGGCCTGCGGCCTGTGCGGGTACAGCGCCACCGCGTTCCGCACCAACCTGTTCTGCCTGCCCGCCACCCTGGCCGAGTTCCTCGCCCTGCCGCGGGAGGTGTACGACGCGGCCGAGGAGGTAATCGAGGCCGGGTGGCGGGTCGACTGACCGCGTCCCCATCGGAGGGAGTTGATGATCGTGATCACTCGCGACCTGGCCCGGCGGTTCCGGGCGGTCGCCCGCAAGTGCGTCAGCGACCGGCCGCACGGCCCGGCCCCGCCGGTCGTAATGCAGGCCCGGTCCGGCACCCTGACCCTGTTGGCGAGGACCGGCGACGCGGACCTAACTTATACCGGCCCGACGGACGGCGGGGACGCCGCCGCCCTGCTGGACGCGCTACCGCACCTGCCCGGCACGGGTGGCGCGGACCTCGCGGTCACCCTGGACCTGGACGGGTGGGTCGTCGTCCGCGCCAAGGGCGCGGAGACCGGCGAAGTCCGGGAGGTGGCCCTGACCCGGTCCCCGGCCGCCGGCCCGCCCGCCCGGGCCGCCGTCGACCGCAAGGCCGTGGCGGAGGAGGGGGTGAGTCGGTCACTCCGCCTAACGACAACCCCGAGGAGGGCCTCAGTGAAGACGCACGAGACGAACGGCCGGCCGCAGCGCAAGCAACTGGCCGACCAGATCGACCGACTCGACCAACTCCTCGACGGATTGGCCGACGGCCTCAACGACGCGATCGCCGACGCCGCCCGTGAGGGCACCCGGCAGGCGGTCAAGGAGGTCATCGTCGAGATCCTGACCAACCCCGACCTGCGGGCGCTGGTCGGCGGCCACGCCGCACCCGCCCCCACCGCCCCCGCCGCCCCCGCCGTCCCCGCCAACCCCGCCCCGTCCAGGCCCTCGCTCTGGTCCCGGATCAAGGAGAAGGTCGCCGCGATCAAGGCCGCTGTGACCGGGTCCATCTCGCCGGTGGTGACCGAGGTCTCCGACCGGTGCCGGGCGGCGAGGGAGACCGTCGCCTCGGCCGTGAGCGCCCTCGGGACCGCCTGGCAGTTGAAGAAGATCGTGCTGATCGGGCTGGGGGTCGGGCTGGCGACCGCGGCGGTCGCGTACCTGGCGCCGCACGCCCTGTCCGCCGCCGCGGCCGGGGTCGGCGGGGCGGTCACCGCCGTCGCCGCCCAGCCCGCCGCCTGGCTCCGCCGGTCGGCCCGGCGGACGCTCGGGCTGGCCTAACACGGGACAGAATGGGGTGAGACTGAAGGCGGTTTGAAGCGAGAGTCCGGCCGGTCCATCGCTGGGATCAGCGAGTCAGCCCGAGCGGACGATCCCTCCCGACGGTGTCCCCACCCCGCCTGCCGTCCCGCCCGTCCACGCTCCGACCGCTGTCGCACACGTTCCAGTCCGGCGAACTCGCCACTCGCCGCCGGACCAACCACCGCACCGAAGAACGGGAGACCGCCGTGACCCACCTCGCCGCACTCGTGATCTTCGCCGCCATCTCGACCGTGATCTGGTTCGTCGCGGTCGCCCTGTACCGCTCATCCATCGACGGCCCCGACCCGGCCGCCGCGCCCAAGTACGGGACCGTCGCGGCGGTCACCGTCGGGGCAGTGGCCCTGACCAGCCTGGTCCCGGCCCCGTGGGGTTACCTGCTCAACGTCGCGGTGTGGGCCGCCGCCGTCTACGGGTTCCTCGACTTGCCGCCCGGTCGGGCCGCTGTGCTGGTCGTCTACCTGGCGATCGCGTCGTTCGTCTCCAGACTCGCGGTCCTCGGGGCACTGGAGCTGTTCTGAACCCGGCCGCCCCCACACCGACCCTACAAGCGATCGGAGCATTGTCCATGCCCGGGAGAGTCGTGATCGACGAGTTGATCGTGACCGTGACGGTGCCGGCGAACCTGCCGGACACCGAGGCCGCAGCCGTCCGCCGGTTACTGACCGGCGGACGGTTCATGATCCGCCTGAGGCGGGCGATCAGGACGGTGATCGAAGTGTTCCCGGATCTGGTCCGGGTCCGCGTCACCCTGTCCCGGTGATATGCGGACCGGCGTCATCGCCCGCACCGCGTCATCCCACGGTCGGGAAGGACGCGGTGCGGGCGATGACGCCGGCCAACGATCACCCACCCAAGAAGGTGGGATTCTTTTACCGTGTCGATCCATGTCAGGCGGGACCGGAGGTCGCCGGCCCGCACTTCGGCATGTCGAACTTCCAGAATCACGGCTCGCTGTCCCACGCTGGGCCTGGGACGAGGAGGAACTTCGTCGCCGCGTGGCGGCGGACGGTCGTTCCGCCTCGGGGTCGCATGCGGATCAGCCGGAGCGTGGCGATCATAGCCACCACCCGGAAGCTGGTCATGGCTGCGCTCCTGATAGTCAAGAACTACTGACCCTATCAGGACGCGAAACCGGTGACAGTCCGAACGAAGCCGAACGAGGCCAGGGGGCATCCACGAGGGCGGGCACGGGCCAGCCCGACGACCGACCGAGCAGGAGAGACCAGGGTCTCCGTCGAGGTCCACGCCTCGGTCGCCCGGAAGTTGCCGATCGCCTACGGTTGCTCGGCCACCGCGGGTAAACAACCGCCGGAGTCAGTATCGATTCTTTTTGAGCGGCTCCGAGCTCTACTGCTCCCTGCATTTTTCTTTTGCTCAGGCTATGTCTCTTGCATAGTTTAGACGAATCATATAATTTAGCTGAGCATAAATAACTGATTCGTTTCTACTACGAAGGAGTGGCTCATGCGCCGTGCCTTCACGCTCATTGAGTTGCTGGTGGTGATCGCGATCATCGCGATCCTCATCGGCCTGCTCCTGCCCGCCGTCCAGAAGATCCGCGAGGCCGCCGCCCGGACACAATGCCTGAACAACCTCAAGCAGATGGGGCTGGCCCTGCACAATTACCACGACGCCAACGGCCACCTGCCTCCCGGGTTCACCTCGACGACCACCGGCCCGTGGCCCGGCGGGTCCAACGACCCGACCCCGGAGGTCGGCCCCGGGTGGAGCCTCTTCGCCCAAATGCTCCCCCAGATCGAGCAGGACAACTTGCACCGGACGATCGACTTCATCCGGCCGATTACCCACTCGGTGAACGCGGCGGCCCGGCGGACGATCGTCAAGGTCTACGTTTGCCCCAGTGACGACACGCCCCGGGTGATCGACGTCACCGACTCCGGTAGCCCGCCGGCCGACGCCAACAAGCCGGTCAAGATGACCGAGGCGTCCGTGTGCAGCTACACCGGGGTGCTCGGCGACGGTGCCTACGAGCAGACGCCGTTCACCGGCGTGTTCCACCGCAACAGCCGGACCCGGCTGAACGACATCCCCGACGGCACGTCGAACACCGTCGGGGTCGGCGAGCGGACCAGCCGGTTCACGACCAACAGCTGGGTTGGGGTGGTTCCCGGGCAGGAGACGGTGTACGCCCCGACCGCGCAGGAGTACGACCCGGCCCGGCCGAGCCTGCGGGCCCGGCCGGCCATCACCGCCGTGCTGGTCCACGTCCGCATTACGTCCGGCGCCCCGAACGCCCCCGGCAACAGCCCCGGGAGCTTCGCCTCCAGTCACACCGGCGGGGCGCAGTTCCTGAACATGGACGGGTCGTGCCGGTTCATCTCGGGCAGCGTCAGCAAGCCGACCTACCGCGCCCTGGTGACCCGCAACGGCGGCGAGGTCGTCGCGGAGAACTGACCACGGTCGGACGCTTCACGTACTCAGGGCACCGGCCGGTGCGAGGTCTACTTCGCTCGCTACAACCTTTCACTCGGGAACCGCTCATGAAAACCGTACACCGGCGGTCGGCCTGGCGACTCGAATCCCTGGAAGAACGGTGCGTGATGTCGGCCGACTTCCGCTCCTTCGGCGGGACCGCGGTCCCCAACCAAGCAGTCGAGGGTGTTCATCGCAAAGTGCGGTTCCGTCTTCTTTGCAGACGCAAGCGGGGCGGAGCCACACTTACCGATGAATGAATCTTCTTCATTTGGGTTCGCGTTGCTCGGAGGGAAGGTTCGAATCTCGCCCTCTCCGCTAACTTGCCGACCCGTGGGATATAAGTGCTTGTCCCGCGGACCATTGCCTTTCTGAGACATCCTTGCTTTGTTGAATACTATGACGAGCCGTGGGGTTTACCCCCACGGGACGTGCAACCCGTAGGGGTAAACCCCACGGCT
>DASSAT010000645.1:0-14098 GCA_035699305.1 Fimbriiglobus sp.
GGTCTCCTCTTCTCCCCCTCTCCTCTTCTCCCCCTCTCCTCTTCCCTTGGGGGTGAGGGGGAAAGCAATCAATGCCAGGTGGTATCAGTTCCCCGGGGCCGGGGTGCCGCCGGCCGGCAAGGACTGGAGGTAGCGGCTGTACGCCCGGTTGATGGTGTCATTGCTGATGTCCAGCTCGATCCGGTAGCCGACCCGGGGGAAGAAGGTGCGGGCCTTGACCACCTCCACCCCCTTCTCGCGGGCGTGGTTGCGGGCGTCGATCAGCGCCTGCGTGAGTTCGGACTTGGCCGTCGCTAGCGGGTCGCCGCCGACCAGCGCCGGGAAGTACCCCTCGACAGCGTAGGTCGTTCGCTGGTTCAGTTGCCCGACCCACTTCCGGGTCTCCAGGTCGAAGTAGGCGTCCACCACGATCCCCATCCGGGTCAGGTCGGCGACCACCCGCTTGACGTCGTCGGTGCCGTCGGCGTCCATGTCGAACACCCCGAACAAGGCGACGTGCTCGGCCGCCCCCTTCTGCCAGGCCGGGTTGTACAGCACGTCCGTCATCATGAGCGCGTCGCGGAGCGGGTCGGGGTTGGAGGTGATCCGCGCCTGCGACAGGTGCGGCCCCAGGACCGAGACGACCTCGATCGTCCCCTTGGGCTGGATGTCCATGACCGGGCGGTTGCCCTGCATCACCGGCCGGCCGTTCGGGCCGACCCGCGGCCGCATCCGCTTGCTGAACCCGACAGTCGGCGTCTCGCCCGAGAAGACGCTGAACGTCAGTCCCTGGCGGACGTTGTCGGCCGACCCCAGGTCGATGTCCACGATGTTGCCCGACTTGCGGGTGATCTTGCCGTGCGGCCGGTCGTACTGGTACGGGTCCTGGGTGTTGGTCGCCTGCTCCTCGGCCTTGTCCACGCGGACCTGAAGCCCCGCGGCCTTGGCCTGCATTTCCCGGAGCTTGATCCCGGCCATCTCCATCGCCTCGGCCCTGTCCTTCATGTCCTTGGTGTACTTGGAGGTGTCCCCCGCGAACGTGGCCCGGGTGGCCTGGACCAGTTCGTTGGCCGCCTTCTCGACCTTGGCCACCTGGTCGGGGAAGTCGGCGCTGAGCTTCTTGAACCCGGCCTCCGCCTCCTGGGCGCGCTTGAGGGCGTCCAGGTAGGTCGCCTTGGCCTGTGCGAGCGACTTGGTCTCGGTATCCAGCTGGACGGCGGCGAGCATCTGCCGGGCGTAAGCGTTGGCGACGGCGTCGATCATCGGCGTCTGGGGCGGGTTCTCCAGGGCGGCCGTCCAGTTCCAGCTCACCACCTGCTGCGGGGAGAGTTTGAGGTTCTTGCCGGTGCCGACGAAGTGCTCCTTGGCGGCCTTGAGTTCCAGCCCGTTGAGGCGGTTGGCCATCGCCCCCCGGAAGGTGTCGAACTCCTGCTTGCCGACGTCGGCCTTGCCGCCGTTCTTGAGGTTGTCGAACTCTGCTTGCGTGCCGGTGCCAATCAGGGTCTTGTAGAAGAGGACCCTGGCCTGCTCCTCGGCCGTCTGGGACTTGGCGGCGGCCGCATCCGACTCGGCCTTCTTAGACTTGTCCTTCTCGGCGGAGAGTTGGTCGTAGGCCATGTACGTCAGCACGCCGAGAGTCAGGGTGGTCAGGACGAAGAAGACCAGGGCGACCACCAGGGGGGCCTTGGGTTCGCCGGACTGCTGCTTGGCCATGGGGTCCTCGTCTGCGGGGTCGCGGGTACAGGTCGGGGTAGGGAGACATGGCCGCCCGGCGAGCGCCGAACCGGACTCAACTTGAGTCTAAAGGGCTTCCCCTCGCAGTCAACGCGATCCGGTTGTGGGAAGCCGCCGCGGATTGGCGCCCGTAGGGGTCGTGCCGGGCGTGGGGGCGAGCCACGTCGCATTATACCCAACGTCCGGCCCGGCCCGGCGTTGGCGGCCGCCCCGGAATCGTCCGTCCCTGTGACCGCGGCCGTCCCGGCCGCTCTTGCTACGCGGGTCGGGGCGCTTCGGCGTCGCCCCAGGCTCCCGACTCGTCCAACAAGAGCGGCCGGGACGGCCGCGGTCCCAGGGCGGAATCGTCCGCCGATCCGCCTTGACATGCCTACCGAGCCGTCCCTAGACTCTGAATAAGTCATCGTCTATCGCCTGCCGATCCGGCCTGTCCGCCTCGACCCCATGTCCCTCCCGGTGCTGTCGGAGTCGTGACCCCGCGGACGTAGCCTCTAGCCCCCGGACGGACGTCGGCAGGTTGTTCGCTGGCGCGGCCCGCGCCGCCCCGCCACTCCCCACGGACCCGCCGCCGCGTGGACCCCGACCCGCTGACCTCGACCCCCGCCACCGGCCTGCCGCCGACCGGCACCCTCTACGTGCTGGACTCGCACGGCCTGATCTTCCAGATGTTCCACGGGGTCGGGCCGATGTCCGCTCCCGACGGCCGGCCGACCAACGCCGTCTTCGGCGTCGCGCGGGCGATCATGGACCTGTACGACCACGGGGCCGACTACCTGATCGCCGCCTTCGACCGCGGCAAGCCGACCATCCGCACCGATCTGTTCGAGAGCTACAAGGCCCACCGCCCGCCGCCGCCGGACGACCTGCTCGTCCAGGAGCCGATGATCGAGCAAGTGCTGGCGGCGATGAACATCCCCGTCCTGTCGGCCAAGGGGTACGAGGCCGACGACATCATGGCGACCCTGGCCGTCGAGGGGGCCGCCCGCGGGCTGAACGTCTTCCTCTGCACCAGCGACAAGGACTGCCGGCAGCTGCTCAACGACAAGGTGACGATCCTCAACCTGCGCAAGGGCGACCAGCTGGACGCGGCCGGGCTGATGGGCGTCTGGGGCGTGCGGCCGGAGCAGGTGGTGGACTTCCAGGCGCTGGTCGGCGACGCGACCGACGGCGTTCCCGGGGTGCCGGGGGTCGGGCCGAAGACGGCGGCCAAGTGGCTTGCCCAGTACGGCACCCTGGACAACCTGGTCGCCCACGCCGACGAGGTCGGCGGGCCGAAGCTCCAGGAGGCGCTCAAGAATTCGGTCGCCAGCGGGGGGCTGGAACTGAGCCGCAAGCTGGTCCGGCTGGATGTGAACGTGCCACTGACGTTCGACTGGGACGGCTGGCGGCGCCGCGACTGGGACGGCCAGCGGCTGCTGGAGTTGTACCAGGAGTTCGGCTTCCGGGGCTTCGCCAACAAGGTGCGGGCGACGCTCACGGCCAGCGGGGCGAAACGGAACGCGGACCTGCTGGAGTCGATCGGCGAAGCGGGAACGGCCGCCGTTACCCCGGCTGCCGAGGCTGGACCGAAGGACCACCGCCCGCGGGCCGGACAGGCGTCGCTGTTCGACGCGCTCGATGGCGATGCCGCTCCGGCTCCGACCCTCACCTGGAAGGCCGACTACCAGGCCGTGGACACGAAGAAGGCGTTCGATGCCTTCCTGAAGAAGCTCAAGAAGCAGAAGCGGTTCACCTTCGACCTGGAGACTACGAACATCGACCCGCTACGGGCGGAGCCGGTCGGGTACGCCTTCTCCTGGGCCGAGGCGGAGGCGTACTACCTGCCGGTCCGCGGGCCGAAGGGGTCGAAGTTGCTCGACCCGGCGGCGACGCTGGCGGCCCTCAAGCCTATCTTCGAAGACCCGGCGGTCGCCAAGGTCAACCAGAACATCAAGTACGACTGGCTGCTGCTGAGGGCACAAGGGGTGGACCTGAACGGCGTCGCCGGCGACCCGATGGTGGCCGACTACCTGCTGCACTCCGGCGAGCGGTCGCACGGCCTCGACGAGTTGGCCCGCCGGTATCTCGCCCACGAGAACATCTCGATCAAGGAGTTGATCGGCAAGGGCAAGAAGCAGATCGGCATCGACGAGGTGCCGGTCGAGCGGGTCCGCGACTACGCCTGCGAGGACGCCGACGCGGCCTGGCGGCTGGCCGAACTGCTGGAGCCGGAGTTGGAGAAGGAGGGTCTTCGGAAGCTCTACGACGAGGTCGAGGTGCCGCTGATCGAGGTGCTTCAGGAGATGGAGTTCAACGGCGTCCGGCTGGACGTGCCGTTCCTGAACAAGCTCTCCCTGGAGATGGACCTGCAACTAGCGGGGATGGAGACAGCGATCCACACCCTCGCCGGCCGGGAGTTCAACATCGCCTCCCCGAAGCAGTTGAGAGAGATACTGTTCGACAGGTTGAAGCTGCCGATCCAGAAGCGGACCGGCACGACCAACGAACCGAGCACCGACCAGGAGTCGCTGGAACGGCTGGCAGCGCTGGGCCACGAACTGCCGAAGGCGGTCATCGAGCACCGGCAGGTGGCGAAGCTCAAGGGCACCTACGTCGATGCCCTGCCAGCGCTGGTGAACCCGAACACCGGGCGGGTGCACACGTCGTTCAACCAGACGGTGGCCTCGACCGGCCGGCTGAGTTCGTCGGACCCGAACTTGCAAAACGTCCCGGCCCGCACCGAGCAGGGCCGGCAGATTCGGCAGGCGTTCCTCCCCAGGGAGGGGTGGCGGCTGCTGACCGCCGACTACTCGCAGGTCGAGTTGCGGCTGCTGGCCCACTTCAGCGGCGACGAGCGGATGCGGCAGGCGTTCGCCGAGGACCAGGACATCCACGCCGCGGTCGCCGCCGGCATCTTCAAGGTTTCGGAGGAGCAGGTCACGTCCGGGCAGCGGCGGGTGGCGAAGACGGTGAACTTCGGCGTCATCTACGGGATGAGCGCCGGTGGGCTGGCGGTGCGACTGAGCATCCCACGGCCGGAGGCTGAGACGTTCATCGACGAGTACTTCGCCCGCTACCCGAAGGTGCTGGCGTACCAGGACGACCTGCTGGCGAAGGCGCGGGCGACCGGGTACGTCGGGACGGTCCTCGGCCGGCGGCGGCGGTTCGACCCGACCGGCATCCGCGAGCGGCCGAGCTACCAGAACCGCACCGCCGCGGAGCGCGAGGCGATTAACATGGAGATTCAAGGCTCGGCCGCGGACCTGATGAAGCTGGCGATGCTCGGCGTGTACCGCCGGCTCAAGGACGAGAAGCTCCAGGCGAAGATGCTGTTGAGCGTCCACGACGAGTTGGTCTTCGAGTTGCCGCCGAAGGAGGAGAAGAAGGTCGCCGCGCTGGTGCGGGAAGAGATGACCGGGGCGATGGGACTGAGCGTACCGTTGAAGGTGGACGTGGCCTCCGGGCCGAACTGGCTGGACGTCGAGGATGTGTGATATGTCTACAAGTTTGCACGAAGCAACCGTGGAACGGCTCATCCGGGACTTGGAGGCTCACTTCCAGGCCGACCCGGATTATACGATTTGTGGCCGCACCCATTGGCAGCCACTCGACGGGTTCCCGAATTATGTGCCGTTGTTCGATGTAATGGTGATCGAGGGACCAGCGCCGCTCCGGCGACAGGAGGACGGCGCGATTGTTCTCGACCGGGCCGCCAGCCCTGTGACGATCATCGACGTGGTATCACGGGAATCCTGTGAAGAGGAGTTCTACGACAAGCCGGACGCGCTCGTCCGTTCTGCCGTCTATGAATACTGCCTCTTCGATCCGTCGGGGGATGTTCTTAGGCCCAGCCTCCATGCAGCCCGAAAGCAGGATGGGGTGTTTCACCCGCGCCGGTCGTGTTTGCGAGGAGTGTTCTTCAGTGCAGCGGGGTTTCGGCTGACGATCAGGACAAGCGCAATCAATGTGTCGGCCTGTGGGCAAGCCTTGGACGAAGAGAAGTTGTTCGAGTGCCAGGGGCAACTCGAACGGCTCCTCGGACGAGCCGACACAACTGAGAAGCAGATTGGGGGACTGCAACAGCGGATCGCACAGCTCGATCAACGCTTGGCGAACCAACGGGCGCGGGGCGAGTGATGACCCCTGCCCGCAAGCCCGTGATCGGCCTGGTCGGCGGGATTGGCGCCGGGAAGTCCGCCGCGGCTTCGGCGATGGCCTGCCGCGGCGGCCGGGTCGTGGACGGCGACCGGCTCGGTCACGCGGCGCTGGAACTGCCCGACGTGAAGCGGCAGTTGGTCGAACGGTGGGGGAAGCGGGTGCTCAAGCCGAACGGGGCCGTGAACCGCCGGGCCATCGCCGGCATCGTCTTCGACCAGCCGGCCGAGCTGAAGGCGCTGGAGGCGATGGTCTTCCCGCACATCGGCCGGCGGGCGCGAGAGGAGATCGTGGCGGCACAAGCTGACCCGGCCGTCCGGTTCGTCGTACTGGACGCGGCGGTGATGCTGGAGGCCGGCTGGGCGGACGCCTGCGACCGGATCGTCTTCGTGGACGCCTCGCGCGGCGTGCGGCTGGCCCGGCTGGCCGCTCGCAGCGGGTGGACACAGACAGAGGTCGCCGCGCGCGAGGCGGCCCAGCTGGCGCCGGAAGCGAAGCGGGCCAGGGCCGACGCGGTGCTGACGAACGACGGCACCCCGGCCGAACTTCAGGAACACGTCGATCGTCTGTTGGGGGCGTGGGGTTTGCTCCCGTAGCCGGGATCGAGGACTGCTGCCGAGGGTTGTCTCATGGCCGACATCAAATCCGAATCGAAGCCGCCCCGCGCTGCCGGTGGCCCCCGCCCCCGGACCCGCGCCCGCGCCGACCAGCCGGCCGACCCCACCCCGGCCGAGGAGGACACGTTCGCCGCCGGGATCATCGACGAGCCGAAGGACGCTCCGCCCGCGACGGCCGAGCCGCCTCCGGCCGCGGTGCGGATCGACCCCAACGAGTCCGGGTTCGACGCGGAGACGAATTCGCGTTACGAGGAGATCAAGCGCGGCAGCACGTTCATCACCCAGCTCCAGCAGATGACCCTGGCCCAGCTGCAGAAGTCGGCCAAGGACGACGCCATCCCGCGCGAGGAGTGGGCGGGCCTCAAGAAGCAGGACCTGATCTTCCGCATCCTCAAGGAGCGGGTGAAGCAGAACGGGCTGATGTTCGGCGAGGGCACGCTGGAGGTGCTGCCGGACGGGTTCGGGTTCCTCCGCAGCCCGGACTACAACTATCTGCCGTGCCCGGACGACATCTACATCTCGCCCAGCCAGATCCGCCGGTTCGGGCTGCGGACCGGGGCGGTCGTCGCCGGCCAGATCCGCCCGCCCAAGGAGAACGAGCGGTATTTCGCGCTCTTAAGGGTGGAGGCGATCAACTACCAGGACCCGGACCTGCTGCACCAGAAGGCGGTCTTCGACGACCTGACCCCGCTGCACCCCGACGAGAAGCTGGAGCTGGAGACGGCCGCGGACCAGATGTCGATGCGGGTGGTGGACATCATCACCCCGATCGGCAAGGGGCAGCGCGGGCTGATCGTCGCCCCGCCGCGGACCGGCAAGACGATCCTGCTCCAGCAGATGGCCAACGCGATCATCGAGAACCACCCGGAGTGTTACGTCATCGTGCTCTTGATCGACGAGCGGCCCGAGGAAGTGACGGACATGATCCGCACGGTCAAGGGGCCGCGGGTCGAGGTGGTGAGTTCCACGTTCGACGAGCCGACCAGTCGGCACGTCCAGGTGGCCGAGATGGTCATCGAGAAGGCCAAGCGCCTCGTCGAGTACGGCACCGACGTGGTCATCCTGCTCGACTCGATCACCCGGCTGGCGCGGGCGTACAACGCCGAGGTGCCGACTAGCGGCAAGATCCTCTCCGGCGGTTTGGACGCCAACGCGCTGCACAAGCCGAAGCGGTTCTTCGGCGCCGCCCGCAACATCGAGGAGGGCGGGTCGCTCACCATCCTCGCCACGGCGCTGATCGACACCGGATCGAAGATGGACGACGTGATCTTCGAGGAGTTCAAGGGGACCGGCAACATGGAGCTGCACCTGGACCGCCGGCTGGTGGACCGCCGCACCTACCCAGCGATCGACGCGAACCGGTCTGGAACCCGCAAGGAGGAGCTGCTGGTGGACGAGGAGCAGCTGCGGCTGACGCACATCCTGCACCGGGTGCTGGCCGACATGCACCCGGTAGAGGCGATGGAGTTGCTGCTCAAGCAGGTCGGTAAGCACAAGACCAACGCCGAGTTTCTGACCAGCGTCACCCTCGGGTAGCCCGCCCATGCCAACTGTGATCGAAGGCGACTTCGCCCCCCCGGCCGGCCGGTTCGCGCTGGTCGCGGCCCGGTTCAATGGGTTCGTCGTGGACCAGCTTGTTGCCGGGGCGCTCGACGCGCTCCAGCGGCACGGCGTCACCGACGACCGCATCGACGTGGTGAAGGTGCCGGGGTCGTTCGAGGTTCCGCCGGTCGCCCAGCGGCTCGGCAAGTCGGGCCGGTACGCGGCGGTGGTCTGCCTGGGGTGCGTGATCCGCGGCGACACCGACCACTACGACCACGTCGCCGGGGCCGCGGCCAGCGGGATTGCCCAGGCTTCGCTGAACTGCGGCGTGCCGGTCATCTTCGGGGTGCTGACCTGCGACACACTGGAGCAGGCGATCGACCGGGCCGGGGCCAAGGCCGGCAACAAGGGGTTCGAGGCCGCCGTCACCGCGGTCGAGATGGTCAACCTGATGGGGAAGCTGAAGCAATAGCACGCGGATGATGCGGATTTCAGCGCGGATCACCGCGGATCAGAAATGCAGAGATTAAACGCAGGATCAAGAGCGTCTGGAATCCTGCCTTCCATCCCTGTCTACGATCCGCGTTCTATCCGCGCTGAAATCCGCGTCATCCGCGTGCTATTGCTTGTAAGCGTGTCGCCATCCGTCGGCCGAACGCTTCAAGCGACATCAACTCCGACACCGCCGCCCGCGCCCGTTCGCCGACCGCCCGCGTCTCGTCCCGATTGTCGTAGACCCGGCGCATCAACTCCGCGGCGTGCTCGACCGACGGCTCGGCCCAGTGCGACCCCCGCGGGTACTGCGTCACCGACTCCGGGATCGGCACCCGCTCGTACTCGACCAGATAACTCGTCTCGGGGGTCATGAAGTCGAGGTTGCCGGAATAGCCCGTGGCGATCACCGGCTTGCCCATCAGCATCGTCTCGGCCATCCCGAGACCCAGCCCCTCGGAGCGGTGCAGCGAGACGTAGCAGTCGCACGCGGCCATTAGTGCCAGCAGGTCCGACCGCGGCATCAGCTCGTCGATGAGGCGGACGCCGTTCGCCTCGCAGGCGGCGGTCAGGGCGGCAAGGTCGGCCGGCGACTCATTGCCACGCGCCACCTTGATGACGAGATCGACCGGTTCGTCGCGGCGGAACGCCTGGCGGAACGCCGCGACGCTCGCCAGCGGGTTCTTGCGGACCATCAGGCTGGCCATGTCGAAGGTGAACAGGAACGCGAACCGGTCGTCCCGCAGGCCGAAGTGCGACCGCGGTCGCGGGGCGAACGTCAGCGGCTCCAGCCCGGGTAGCATCGGCACCACCGGCACCTTCACCCGCTTGCGGAAGGCGTCGGAGATGAACCGGGTCGGCGCCCACACCTCGTCGAACGGGGCGGGGTGTTCGGGGACCGTCTCCGGCACCTCCTCCGTCTCCCAGTACCAGACGGCGACGCGGCGGACGCCAGGCCGCAGGTGCAGCCCGGACCGGGACAGGTGCGCCTCGGCCGGCGTGTTCACCGACGCGCAGTAGACCGTCGCGTCGAACAGTTCGACCCCGTGGTAGTGCGTGCGGTCGGCCAGGTCCGACGGGTACTCGGTTGGCAGGTCGCGGAGGCTGGTCCGCAGCCCGACCGCTTCGAACGCCTTCGCCGTCGCGTGGACGACTTGCTGCAACCCGGACGGGTAGCGGAAGTGGCCGAGCAGGTTGACGCCCGCCCTCGTCGGTAGTCGGTCGTGAACGTCTTTCATCAGTGCCATGCGCCAGACGGTGTCCGGCTTCACCAGGTCCGGCTGTCGGTCAAGCCACTCTACGACCGCTGCCGCATCTCCGGCTTCTGCCGCCGCGAGCGGGAAGGTAGCGTTCAACTCGGGCCGGGCGTGTCGCAATAACGTGAGTTGATCCCACGGGCCGTACACCCGCGGCGTCGGCAACTCCTCCTGCCAGCGGCCGCGCAGCCCGCACTCGGTCCGCAGGAAGTGCAGCAACTCGCCCCAGCCGAAGACGGTCAGCCCGTGCGGCACCCGGGCCTGCCAGTCGGGGTTGAGGAGATACGTCGGCACCAGCCCACGGTCCGGCGTCTCGTCGATCTGAAGCAGGAACCAGAGCGCCTGCACCGGGGTAACGCCCATCTCGGCGGCGCCGTGGGTGAGGAGCCAGTCGAGGTACTCGCCGCGCTGCTGTGGGGTCATGCCGAACGGGAAGGCGGTCCGCATGTCCGGGCGGAACTCGTATATCCGTCGGACGCGTTCGCCAGGGTCGGACTCGAACACGGCCCGGATGTCTACCGCTGCTGTGGGCGAGAGGCCATTGCCTGTCGTGAGCCAGTGGCAGTACGTATCTTCGGGACCGTCCGATAGAGCGGTCGGGAACCGTCGGCGGAGTTCGGAGCGCGAGACCAGCATCCCGAGGATGAACCGGGCGGTGTCCTGTCCGGGTTCATCGGTCAGTGGTGCGAGGCCGTGGCGCCCAAGGACCGCGTTGACCGCACTGATGTCGCCGATGTCGAGAAAGCCGTCCGGCTCAGGTGCGGCATGACCGAGCAGCCTGCGGCGGACCCCGCCGACCACCCGGCGCACGGCCGAGACCAGAGTTCGGGGCGTGGCAGTCATGCGGCGGCCCGGAGTCGTTCGGCCATCCGTCGGCCGGCCGCCTCGACTGCCAGCACGCGCTCGACGTGGGCCTTGCCCTTCGCGCCGAGGGTCCGAGCGTCGTCGGAGTGGTCGTACACTCGCCGCATCAGCTCGGAGGCATGCTCGACGGACGGCTCGGCCCAGTGGCAACCCCTCGGGTACGGGCTGAGGTCTTCCACGATCGGCACCCGGCCATACTCGACGAGATGCGCCACGTCGGGCGTCATGAAGTCGAGGTTGCCGGAGTACCCTGTGGCGATCACCGGCTTGCCCATCAGCATCGACTCGGCCATACCCAGGCCGAACCCCTCGGAGCGGTGCAGCGAGGCGTAACAGTCCGCGCAATCGAGGAGGGCGAGCGCGTCCTCCCGGGCCATCACCTCGTCGATCACCGTCACCCCGTCCCCGGCCGCGGCTCGCAGCCTGGCGAGCGAGTTCGGGTCCTTCTCGCCGCGGGAGACCTTGATGACGAGGTGGGCGTTGTCATCCGACCGGAACGCCCGGCGGAACGCGCGAATCAGCCCGAGCGGGTTCTTCCGCTCCATCACGCTGGCCATGTCGAAGCTGAACAGGAACGTGTATCGGTCGTCCGGCAGTCCGAAGTACGACCGGGGCTTGCGTGTAAACGGCGGCAGTTCGACGCCGGGGAGCATCGGCACGACCGGGACCGAAACATACTTGCGGAAGCAGTCCGCGATGAACCGGGTCGGCGCCCAGACTTCGTCCGCCCAGCCGAGTTGGTCGGTCCACTCGGCGGGCAACTCCTCCAGCTCCCAGTACCAGACGGCGATCCGCTTTACACCGGTCCGCATGTAAAGCCCTGCCTGCGGATACCACTCCGCCGGGAAGGTGTTCACCGCGGCGACGTAGACCGTCGTGTCGTAATCTTCGAGGCCCAGGTAGCGCTCGCGGTCTCGCCAGTCGCAGGGGAAGATGACCGGCAGGTCGCGCAGCGACGTGCGGAACCCGGCCCGGCGAAGCCCATTCACGATGCCGAACGCGGCTTCCTGCAACCCCGAGGCGTAGCGGAAGTGGCCGACCACGTTCACGCCGGGGGCCGTCGAGTCTTCCGACGGCGGAGGGGCAAGTCGCGCCCGGCCGAGCCACCGGCCGTGGAGGGCGTATCTCTCGCGGAGGAACTGGATGAACGCGGGCCAGCCGGTCGGGGTCAGGGCGTGCGGGACGGCTTGCTGCCAGTCCGGCCGCAGCCGGTACGTCGTCGCCAAGCCGCGGTCCGGGGCGGCGTCTTGCTCGAAGAGCCACGCCACCGCCTCATTTGGCTTGATGCCGTAGTCCTTCGCACCGTGGACGAGCAGCCACTCCAGATAGCGACGGCGATCCGGGTGCGGCGTCAGTGCGAACGGGTACGCCTCACGCAGGTCGGGCCGCAACTCGTAGACGCGCTTCACACACTCCGCGTTGCCATCTGTCGGAGGCGCGATTCCGTGCGCGGCGAGGACGGGGTTCAACTCGCGGGGGTTGTGGATGTCGAAGTACGTCTCGGCGGTCTCGCCCCGGAGGGCGTCCCGGACCCGTCGCCAGGCCCCGGCCGCGAGCCGGCGGGCGGCCGTGGGGGTCATGCCCCACCCCCGCGGCGGGCGAGGATCGCTCGCAGCCGGTCCGCCATCCGTCGGCCGGCGGCCACGGGTGAGAGTAACACCTCGGCGTGCCGTTTCGCCCGCTCGCCGAGCCGCTTCGCCTCCTCGGGGTGCTCGAACACCCACCGCAGCTGTTCCGCCGCGTGTCGCTCGTCTGGCTCGGCCCAGACCGCGTCGGGCGGGTACGGCGGCTGGCCCGCGCCGACCGGCACCATTCGGTAACGCACCGGCAGCCCGACGTCGGCGGTCAGGAACTCGGTCGTTGCCGAGTAGTCCGTCGCGACGACCGGCTTGCCGAGCAGCATCGCTTCGGCCACGGTGAACCCGAACCCCTCGGCCCGATGCAGCGAGGCATAGCAGTCGCACGCCGCCATCAGCCCGAACGACTCCTCGCGGCTCATCACGCGGTCGATGACCGTCACGCCCGCCCGGTCGGCGGCGGTTTGTAGTTGTGCGAACTCGTCCGGCCGGGCGCTGCCACGGGACACCTTGATGACGAGGTCGGCGGGATCAGACGGGGCGAACGCCAGCCGGAACGCGCGGATCAACCCGAGCGGGTTCTTCCGCTCCATCGCGCTGCCCATGTCGAACAGGAACGTACACAGGAACCGCCCCGGCCGTAGCCCGAAGTGTTCCCGCGGCAGGGCCGGCGCCGTCGGCGTCGCCACGCCCGGCATCATGGCAACAACGGGTCGGTCGGTCATCACGGTGCGGACGGCAGCGGCGCAGAACTCGCTCGGCGTCCACACCTCGTCGGCGAGCGTTGCCTGCTCGACGTACTCCGGCGGGAACCACTCCAGCTCCCACGACCAGCCGGCGATGCGGTACACCCCGGGCCGCGGATGCAGCCCTGCGGCGGGGTACTGCGGGTCGAGGCCGCGGCCGGCGCCGGTCTTCATCACCGTCACGTCGAACAGCTCGGGGTCGGCGTAGTCGGCCGGGTCGTCGCAGTCGCACGGGTAGCCGACCGGCATGTCCCGCCGCGCCACCCGGAACCCGGCCGACTCCAGGCTTCGGGCGAGTTGTACCGCCTCCTCCTGCAACCCCGAGGGGTAGCGGTAGTGCGCGAGCATGTTCACGCCCGGCACGGTCAGCAGCCCGGCGTCGAACTCGGCCCTGAGCCGAAGAGCCCAACGGCCCTTCAGGATGTGTATCCTTATCTCCTGCTGAGCGACCAAACATTCCGCGAAGGTCCGGATGTCCCCGGCGGCCGCTGCGGCTTCGACGGCGGGGTCACGCAGTTCGGGCTTGGCTTGCCAGAGCAGCTTGATTTCGTCCCACGGCCCGAACCGGTCCGGCCTCACCGCCGTATTCAGCCACCGACCGCGGATGCCGTACTCGCGGACCAACCAGCGTTTCAACTCGTCCCAGCCGAACCGGGTCAGCCCGTGCGGCACCGCCTTCTGCCAGTCGGGTTGCCAGAGGAACGAGTCAGCCAGCCCATGCGACGGGTCGGCGGCCAACTCGGCGAGGTGCGCGACGACGGCCAACGGGGTCAGGCCGAAGTCCTTCGCTCCCTGGCCGAGCAGCCAGCCGGCGTAGGCCCGCCGCTGGGCGGGGGTGAGGCCGAGCGGGAACGCGGCGCGGAGGTCGGCCCGCAACTCCCAGACGCGGCGGGCGACGCGGGCGCCGGGGTCGCCGCGCGCGGCCTCGGCAGGGAAGGGGGCGACGCCGTGAGCCGCGAGCAGTGAGTTCAACTCGTCGGAATTGTGGACATCGAAGAAGGTGTTCGCGGTCTCGCCGCGCCACCAGTCGCGGAGTCGGCGGCGGACGCGTCGGACAGCGGCGAACGGCATCGGCGGCGAGTGACCCATCAGCGTGACCCGGTCAGGTGTCGGCCCTGGGACCGCGGCCGTCCCGGCCGCTCTTGCTCCACAAGATC
>DASSAT010000646.1:0-10711 GCA_035699305.1 Fimbriiglobus sp.
AGGATGGGTTCCCGGAAGTTGTGGTCGGCGAAGAGCGAGATCATCGGGGGTCACCCCGCGGTCCCGCCGCCGGACGTGCCCTCCCGTCGCCTGGCAAGCAGGCGGGCGCGGATGTCCGGCAGGTCCTTCTGCCGGGCCTCGATCCGCGCCCGGACCTCGTCGGCCTGGCGGTTGTACTCCGTGACGTAATCCTCGACCTCGGTCTTGTGCCGGAGGTAGAACGCGATCACGGCGTACACGTCGGCCAGACTCAGGGCCGGGTATTGCAGGACGATCTCTTCCGGTGTCGCGCCGTCCTGAAACGCCTCGACCACAAGCACCAACTGCACTCGGCTGTTGCCGACCCGCACTGCCCCGGATTCGTCGATCCGTAACGGCGGTGTTTCGGGTCGTAGTTCGAGCGACATCAGCTCACCTCCGATCGGTTCGGCCCACCTATACAATACCCGCGCCTTCCACGAACCAGCTACAGGAACCGCTTCTATGTCCGCCTATCGCCTCGAAGCCGACAGCATGGGCACGATCCGGGTGCCGGCCGACCGCTACTACGGCGCCCAGACCGCCCGGTCGCTGGTCCACTTCGCCATCGGCGCCGACACCATGCCGCGGCCGGTCGTCCGCGCGTTCGGTGTCCTCAAGAAGGCGGCCGCCCTCGTCAACCGCGACCTCGGGCTGTTCAAGAAGAAGGAGAAGGACAAGCTCCCCGTCGAGCAGAAGGTCGAGCTGATCGCCCGCGCCGCCGACGAGGTCATCGCCGGCAAGCTCGACGACCACTTCCCGCTACGGGTCTGGCAGACCGGCAG
The DNA here is from genome assembly GCA_035699305.1 of Fimbriiglobus sp. Taxonomy (GTDB): domain Bacteria; phylum Planctomycetota; class Planctomycetia; order Gemmatales; family Gemmataceae; genus DASSAT01. Next base: position 804 of record DASSAT010000646.1, read on the forward strand.
CGGCACCCAGACCAACATGAACGCCAACGAGGTCATCGCCAACCGCGCCATCGCGCTCGCGGGTGGCGAGCTGGGGAACAAGAACTACGTCCACCCCAACGATGACGTGAACATGTCGCAGTCGTCCAACGACACCTTCCCGACCGCCATGCACATCGCCGCGGCCGAGGAATTCGTCCGCCGGCTTATCCCGAGCGTGCAGGCGCTCCGCGACACGCTCGCCGACAAGGCGAAGCAGTTCGAGAACATCGTCAAGATCGGCCGCACGCACCTGATGGACGCGGTGCCGCTGACGCTCGGCCAGGAGTTCAGCGGCTACGTCGCGCAGCTCGACTACGGATTGAAGGCGGTGAAGGACTCGCTGCCGATGCTCTACGAACTGGCCCTGGGCGGCACCGCCGTCGGCACGGGCTTGAATGCCCACCCGGAGTTCGCCGGGCGGGTGGCGAAGAAGATCGCCGAGATCACCGGGCTGCCGTTCGTCACCGCCCCGAACAAGTTCGCGGCGCTGGCCGGGCACGAGGCGTTCGTCTTCGCCAGCGGGGCGCTCAAGACCCTCGCCGCGGCCCTGACGAAGATCGCCAACGACGTGCGCTGGCTGGCGTCCGGCCCGCGGTGCGGGCTGACCGAGATCACCATCCCCGAGAACGAACCCGGCTCGTCGATCATGCCGGGGAAGGTCAACCCGACGCAGTCCGAGGCGATGACGATGGTCTGCGTGCAGGTCATGGGCAACGACGCGGCCATCGGGTTCGCGGCGTCGCAGGGGAACTTCGAGCTGAACGTCTACAAGCCGGTCATCGTCCACAACTTCTTGCACTCGGTGCGGCTCTTGACCGACGCCTGCCGCAGCTACCGCGAACACTGCGTCGCGGACATGCCGGAGACCGACTACGAGGCATTGGAATACGTCGTCAACCCGGAGACGGGGATGGTCGAGGTGGACCAGTCGAAGATCAAGCCGAAGGCGGGCGGCGCCGTGCGGCCGGGGATCGCGGCGAACGAGAAGCAGATCGCCCACTTCCTGCACAACTCGTTGATGCTGGTAACGGCGCTGAACCGGCACATCGGCTACGACAACGCGGCGAAGATCGCCAAGGCGGCGCACAAGAACGGCACCACGCTCCGCGAGGAGGCGGTCAAGTCGGGGCTGCTGACGGCCGAGCAGTTCGACCAGGTGGTGCGGCCGGAGAAGATGATCCGCCCGGGGGCGGAGTAAGGCCCGGACAGAAAAGCAAAAACCGCCCGCGGGCGGGGACCCGGAGGGCGGTTCGGAGATCGCACCGTGCGCTGATGCGATTGCAATAATTTATCACCCCAGCGAGCAGACGCAACAGCTGATCGGACGAATTCCGCGACGGGGCCACAGACTGTTGTCGGCTTGACGCTCACCGGGGGGCCGTCAGAATCACAGAAGACGGAACGCGGCCCGGCCCGGCCCCGTCCAAACCCTTCTGTCGTCCCGGAGCCGTCGCATGCCGCGAGCCTACTCCCGGGCGGTCGCCCTCGCGGTCCTGGCCCTGTCCGCCGCCCCCGCCGCCGCCCAGCCGGGCGACCCGCTCGACCTGGCCCGCGGGCTACGCGACAACGGACTGGCTGACCTCGCCCTGGAATACCTCGACCGGGTCGCCGCCGGCAAGCCATCGCCCGCTCTAAAAGCACTGCTGCCGCTCGAACGTGCCCTGGCCCGGCTCGACCTCGCCGCTGATGAGACCGACGACGCCCGCCGCGACGCGCTGATCGCCAGGGCCAAGACCGAGTTCGAGCAGTTCCTATCGACCCAGCCCAACCACCCGCGGCGGGCCGAGGCCGCCGTCGCCCTGGCCCGGGTCGTCTCCGCGCAGGCGAAGTCCACCCTGTCCCGGTCGAACAAGATCGCCGACGACATCAAGCGCGGGGCCGCGCGCGCCAAGGCGCGGCCGATCTTCGAGGACGCGGCCAAGCGGTTCGGCCAGGCCGCCGCCGCCTACGCCAAGCGGCGCGACGACCCGGACCTGACCGACACCCAGAAAAAGGAGGTCGCCCGGGATGTCTTCCAGGCCGAGCTGGACCGGGCGGTCAACTCCTACCTGCTCGCCGACACCTACGGCACGACCGACGCCAAGGAGACAGTGGCCCGCGGCAACGCGCTCAAGCAGGCCCGGGGGCTGTTCGTGCAGCTGGGCAAGAGGGACGCCGCCGGGCCACTGGCCTGGGTGGCGAAGGCGTGGGCTGCCGAGTGCCTGCGCGAGATGGACAGCGGCGTCGCCGCCCGCAAGGAGTTCGACGCGGTGCACGACGCGGCCAAGAAGTCCGCAGTCGCGGCCGCGGGGGCGCGGCTGGCGCGGTTCTTCGAGGCCCGGACCGAGTTCCTCGCCGCCCGCAACGCGGCCGGGTTCCGCAAGGCCCAGTTGGCGCTGGAACATTGGCTGGCGGAGCCGGCCAACCGGACCGCCCGTCCGCCCCCGCAGGTGTTCGCCGCCCGGTGGTACGTCGCCATCGCCCGCGACCAGCAGGCCCGCGCCCTGATCGACCCGAAGACCAAGCCGCCCACCGTGCCGCCGTCCGCCCGGGCGCTGTTGAAGCAGGCCGAGCACGACTACCAGCGCGTGATGCGGACCCCCAATGACTACTCCGCCCGCGCCGCCGAGCGCCGCACCCAGGTGCTACGGCTGCTGGTCGGGGACGCGGGCAAGGATCCAGCGGCGATCGCCACCTTCGACGAAGCGGTGATGGCCGCCCAGGTGCAACTGGACAAGGCGCTCCGCGAGGCCGAGACGCCTGAGGACCGCGCCGCGCAGATGGCGAAGGCCGCGGCCCTCTACGAGCGCGCCCGGGCGCTGCCGGCGCCGGCCGGCGCCGACCGGGAGGCGACCGACGCCGCGGTCAACCTGGTGTTCGCCTACCGGCTGTCCGGCCGGCCGCTCCGGGCGGCGGTCCTCGGCGAATACCTGGCCCGGACCGCCCGCCCCGCCGAGGCCGCCGCCCGGGCCGGGCAGTACGCCGTCCAGTCGTACCTCCAGGCGGCCGCCGGCGTGGACCCGGCCGACGCCGCCGCTCGCCGCGCCGATCAGGACCGCGCCGCCGCGCTGACCGCGTTCCTCGATAAGCAGTACCCGACCGACCCGGGCACCGACTCCGCGCGGGCGTTGCTCGGCCAACTCCTGTATCAGCAGGGCCGGCACCGGGAGGCGTTCGACCTGCTGGCCCGGGTCCGCCCGGCCTCGCCGACCGCCGCGGCCGCCCGGCTCCTCCAGGGCGCCGCCGCGCTGGAGTTGCTTCGCCCGACCCCCGCGAGCACCGAAGCTGACGCCCCGCCTCTGGACGCGAAGCAGAAGGCCGACCTCTACCGCCGTGCCGTGGCGGCCCTGACCGCCGTCCCGGCCGCGCTGCCGGACGCCGCGGCCGACGACGCCCGGTTGGCGGTGCTGCTCAAGATTCAGCTCGCCGAGCTGCACCTGACCGATGCGCCCGCCGGCTCCGCCCGGGCGGAGCAGACCGCCGCGGCGGCGATCAAGGCGGCGGCCGCGTTCAAGGAGTTGACCGCCGAGGACCGGAAGGAACTCACGCTCAGGGCCGAGCACGCGCGGCTGCGTGCGGTCTACGCCCAGGCGCTGCCGCTGTACCAGGCCGGCAAGTACGCCGAGGCGGCGGCGAAGGTTGCCCCGATCCTGGCCGCCGCCGCCAAGGACGGCCCCGCCGCCAAGGAGGGCCAGCCCGAGGCGGTCGCCGCGGCCGCGAAGCGGGTGGACCAGTTCCGCCGCGACGATCTCCTCGTCCTGGCCATGCAGGCCCGAATCAAGGAGGGGGCCGGTGAGAAGGTGGGCGAACTCTTCGACCTGATGAAGAAGCTCGGCGGCAGCCTGGACGCTGGCGTTAGCACGGTCGCCGCGCTGGTCGCCGCCGTCCGCCCGCAGGCCGAGGCGCTGCGCCGCGCCGGCAAGCCCGAAGAGGCCGACCGACTCCTCCGCGGCGTCGGCGTCGTGCTCGACAAGGTGGCCGCCGAGCCGAATCTCACTCCGCGGGTGCGGGTGTTCCTCGGCGGCGGGCTGACCGACACGGGCCAGCCGGACAAGGCGGTCGAGGTGCTGGCGAAGGTCCCCGCCCCGTCGGCCGAGGACCTGGCGAAGAAGCCCGCCGACCTGGACGACACGAAGCGCCCCCCGGTGCTGCTCTACCGGCAGGCCCGGCTGGAGACAGTGCGAGCGCTGCGGACCGCCGGCCGGTTCACCGACGCCGACCAGGCGCTGGCCGAGGCGATGGGCACGAAGGAGAAGCCCGGGTGGGCGGCCGACGACCAAGCCTTCCGCCGTGAACTCGCCTACGTCCTGGAGGCCCGCGCCGCCGCCACCCCGGACGGGAAGCAGGCGGCCGCCCTCTGGGGCGAGGCGAACCAGAAGTGGACGGCGCTGGCCAACGAGTACCTGCCGACTCTCCGCCGGTTGGTGGCCGGCAAGCAGAACGCCACCGCGGCGGTGCGCGCCCTGGCCGACCTGAACGCCCTGCCGCCGCACAAGCTGTTGCCGCGGTCACCGGAGGAGGTCAAGAAGGGGCTGACCGACCCGAAGCCGCCGGCCTGGGTGACGGAGTTGTTGACCGAGACGACCCCCGGCCCGGACGGCAAGCTGCGGCCGAACCCGACCGCGCAGGCGTACACGCAGGCGCTCCGGCAGGCCGCCGCCCGGATGGAGGCACAGATCAAGCCGCGGTATCACGACCTGTTCTTCGAGTCGATGCGTTGCCTGACCCGGGCGAACGCGCACGTCCTCAAGGACCGGCCGGCCGAGCTGACGGAGAAGCTGCGGGCGATCGCCGACACGGTGCGGCAGTTGGAGTCGCTCAACCCGGACCTGGCGCCGGAGGTACGCGACAAGTTCGCGGCGTTGATGGCGGAGTATCCGGCCCTGAAGGCGGAGTACGACCGCGCGAAGCCGGAGGCGGTGGCCGCCGCGCCGGACCAGGACACGCCTCCCGCGGGCGGGAACGGCAGTGAGTCGCCCGAGCCGGTGAAGCCCGCCGCGGCCCCGGTAGCCGGCAACGGCGGCACGACGGGGCTGGTCGTCGGCGGCGTCGTGGGGCTGCTCGCGCTGGCCGGGGTGGCGGCGTACTTCGCGCTGTTCCGCAAGCCGGCCCCGCCGCCGCGGCGCTCCGCCCCCGCGCCGCTGTTCGACGACCTGGAAGGTTGACCCCTGGGACCGCGGCCGTCCCGGCCGCTCTTGTCGGGCGGGCCGGGGTGCTTCTGCGTCAGCACTGGCCCCCGACTGGCATAGCAAGAGCGGCCGGGACGGCCGCGGTCCCAGGGACGACCCGCGCCGACTTTGGGAACGAGTATTCTCGGGAGACCCTGCCATGTCCCGCCGCCGGGCGTTCCACTTGTCCCTCGCGTTCGGCCTCGCCGCCCTGGCCGCCGCCCCGACGGCCCTCGGCCAATCGGGCGCCCTCGACAAGGTCCACTACCGCGACGCCGACGGCAAGGTCGTCGCCGTGGACGCCGCGATCACGGAGTCCGCCGCCGGGGTGCAGCTCGTCACCGGCACCAAGGCGCTGATCTCGCCGGCCGACGTTTTCCGCATCGACTACGGCGACCCGAAGGGGATCGCCAAGGTGGACCAGTTCGCGGCGATCACCCTGGAGGACGGCCGCGACCCGGTCAAGGCCCGCGACACTTACGCCGGGCTGCTCAAGAAGGCCGGCCTCGCCGCCCCGGAGCGGACGAAGCGCTACCTGTCGTTCCGCGAAGCGATCTGGGCCGGCAAGGCGGCCGACGCGAAGACCGGCGCCGAGTTCCAGGCCGAGGCGCCGAAGGCCGCGGAGGCGCTGGCCGGTTTCGCCCGCGCCAACAAGACGAGCTGGGAGGTGTGGCCGACCGCCCGCGCCGCGGCCCGGCTGTACGCCGAACTGGGCGACCACGCCAAGGCCGCCGCGCTCCTGGGCGAGTTGGTGGCGGTGAAGGGGCTGCCGCGCGACCTGCACTACGAGGCGGCACTGGCCGAGGCAGGCGCGCTGATCCGGGCCGGGCAGAGGCCGGACGCCGAGAAGCGGCTCGACCAACTGGAGAAGGACAAGGACTTCCCGGCGACCGGCCCGGCCCGCGACCGGCTAACTGTACTGCGGGTGGCGGCGAAGGCCGGCGACCCGGCGAAGCTGGACCAGGTGGTCGCCAAGGTGACGGACCCGACGGCCAAGGCGGTCGGGGTGAACTTCCTGGGCGACGCGCAGCTGGCGGCCGGCAAGCCGCGCGAGGCGATGTGGTCGTACCTGTGGGCGGACGTGGTGTACAACCAGGACAAGGGCGAGCAGGTGTACGCGGTCGGCAAGCTGGTCGGCGTGTTCGAGGCGCTCGGGGACAAGGACCGGGCCGAGCAGTTCCGCGACCGGCTGCCGCGGGTGCGGTGACGACCCTGGGACCGCGGCCGTCTCGGCCGCTCTTGCTTCCCGAGTCGGGGGCTTATGCAACAGCCCCAGCACCCCGGCCCGCTCAGCAAGACCGGCCGGGACGGCCGCGCTCCCAGGGGCCGCAACCACCTCCCCTTGTCGGACCCGTTCGGCCGACCTAACATGCCAAAACCCCCGGGGCGGTAGCTCAGCTGGGAGAGCGCTGCAATCGCACTGCAGAGGTCGAGGGTTCAAATCCCTTCCGCTCCACTCGGAAAGCCGTGGCCCAGCGCCCCGGCTTCCTTCATTTTCCCGCGGGGTGATCGACGGCGGCAGTGGCGCGGGGGCATCCTCTCCCGCGTGGCAATCTCACGAACCGAGGGCATGGTGATGCGAGTTCACGTTCCGGTGGCGGTCCTGGGTCTCGCCGCGGTCGTCGGTGCGGTCGGGGGTCAGCCGGCGGCGAATACCCTGCGGGTGCTGTCGTACAACATCCACCACGCCGAGGGGACCGACGGCAAGCTCGACGTGGCCCGGATCGCCAGCGTCATCCGCGCGGCCGAGCCGGACCTCGTCGCCGTGCAGGAGGTGGACCGCAACACCACCCGCACCAACAAGGTCGATCAGGCGGCCGAGCTGGCCCGGCTGACGAAGCTCCACGGCACGTTCGCCCGGGCCATCGACTTGCAGGGAGGGCAGTACGGGCAAGCGATCCTGTCGCGGTGGCCGATCAAGGCGGTGAAGGTCCACCCCCTGCCCGGCAAGAAAGGGCAGGAGGCCCGCATCGCCGTCGAGACGACGGTCGAGCCGGGCGGCGGGCGGCCGGCGCTGACGTTCGTCGGCACCCACTTCCAGCACGACGACCCGGCGACCCGCGAGGAGCAGGCAGCCAAGGTGAACGAGTTGTTCGGCTCGGCGGGCGGCCCGGTCATCCTGGCTGGCGACCTGAACGCGGCGCCGGACAGCAAGCCGATGAAGGCGATCGCGGAGAAGTGGTCGTTCGCCACCGCCCCGGACAAGGGGCTGTTGAGCATCCCGGCGGAGAAGCCGCGGCGGCAGATCGACTACGTGCTGTACCGCCCGGCCGGCCGGTTCCGGGTGGTCCAGGCGAAGGTGATCGCGGAGCCGGTGGCGTCCGACCACCGGCCGGTGCTGGCCGTGCTGGAGTGGGCCGGGGACTGAGTCGGCCGCGCACGGAGTCGGGGTCTGGAATGTAGTCCGCTCGCTCCGCGAGCGGTCTTGCTTGAACGCGACGCTCCCCGGCAGGGATGCGGGGGACCGCTCGCGGAGCGAGCGGACTACATTCCCGCCAACCCGAAACGCGCTCTACCCGTCGGACTCGTCGAGGAACCCGCCGACCGTGGCCCCGTACCCCAGCTGCACCGGCAGCGGGTCGATCGCCGGGGTCGGGTCCGCCGTGCTGACGTTCTGAACGATGAACCGCCCGCTCGGTTCGAGCACCGCGGCCTGCCGGGTCGGGGCGGGCTGGCCCGGGGTGAACTCGTACTCGATGACCTGGACCAGCGTCCCGCGGGCGGACCCGACCACGACGTTCCGCAGCCCGTTGTTGCCGCGCCCGGTGAACGCCACCCCGCCCACCCCGTTCTGCGGGGCGGTCACGCCGAACAGTGGGTCAGGTGGGGGGTCGAGGGCGATGAAGTTGGCCAGTACGGTCGGGCTGCCGGTCGGGGCGGTCTTGCCGTCGAACACCCGGACGTGCGGCCCGCCGCCGACCCCCGGCCCGGTCAGCACGTCGGCGAACCCGTCGTTGTCGAAGTCCCCGGCGTCCACGAAGATGCCGCCCCGGAACGCGGTGTCGTAGGCGAAGAAGTTGGCGAGCACCGCGGCCGGGTTCACCCCGCGGGCGGCGCTACCCCGGGCGGCGCCGCCCTGCCGCTCCGCGACCTGCTTGCCGTCCACGACGGTCACCCGCGGGCCGCCGCCGACCCCCGCCCCGAGGACCAGGTCCGGCTGGCCGTCTCCGTTGACGTCCCCCGCGGCCACCCGCACCCCGCCTTTGAATGTCGGCTCGTAGGCGAAGAACCCGTCCACCTCCCGCGGGTCGGCGTTGCCTTTGACGGTCACACCATCGAACACTCGGACGTGCGGGCCGCCGCCAATGTCCGCCCCGGTGATGATCTCCGCCTTCCCATCCCCCGTCAGGTCGGCGACCGCCACGTTCACCCCGCCGAAGAACCGCGGGTCGTAGGCGAAGAACTGGGCCAGGATGGCCGGGGTGCCCTGGAGCGTGTCCAGGTTCGGGAATTTATCGACCTTGCCCGGGTTCAGGGCCACCTGCCCGTCGATCACCGTGACCAGTGGGGCGGTCCCCGGGCCGTTGGCCAGCACCACGTCCACCCGGCCGTCCCCGTTCACGTCCCCGAACGCCACCCGCGGGGCGGCGTTCGGGGCGGCCGGGTTGACGAACGACGGGGAGACGACGAACGGGTTCTGGGGCAGCGCCTTGCCGTCCAGCCCACCGGGCAGCGGCACCCCCCGCTGGGTCTGCACGATCCGCACCGCGTAGTTCACCTGGGCGGCGTTATTCGCGTCCCCCGGCTCGGCGGTCTGGACCACGAACCCGGCCAGGCCGAACTGCTCCAACCGCTCGATCCCGGTGAAGGTAAGCGGCTGCCGTTCGGCGAATTTGTAGAACCCGTCCTGCCCGTTGTAGGTGAAATCGGTGACGGTCAGCCCCTTCAGGTCCGGGTTCAGCTGGTCCCCCGACACCGTGGCGATCGCCCGGTCCTGGAACAGCGATTTCGGGGCGTTCCCGTTCACCTCGATCGGAGTGTTGGCCGACGGGAGGATGTCGAACGAGTCCGCGTCGGAGTTCGGCCCCGTGTCCCCGGCCACGCCAAACCGCGCCTTGACGGCGACGATCTCGGCGTCGAGCTTCACCCGCGCCGGGCCGAACTGCCCCGGCTCGACGACGAACTCCGCCGCCCCGACGTTGACCAGCGTGCCGCTGCCCGCGGCGGTGAATCCCTGTCCGGTGCGGATGCTGACCGCGCTGTTCGTGCTGACGATCCCGGCCGCGCCGACCGTCAGGTCGTTGCGGTCGGCCAGTTGGATCGGGCCGGCGACGTTCGCCTGGAAGGTGCCGGCGATGTCGTTGCCGGCGGCGGACGTGCCGAGCTGGTCGAGGTTGAAGGTGCCGGTCCCGAACAGGCTGAGGTCCGCGGCGGTCAGGGAGCCGCCCGTCTGCTCGACCCCGCCGCCGCGAGCGGTCAGGGTCACGTCCCCGGCCGCGCGGAAGACGGCGGCGAACGTGGTCTGCACCGCGTCCGCTGTCAGGAAGCCGACCGGCCCCGCCGACCCGACCGCGCCGGCGAAGAGCAGGGTGCCGGCCGGGGCGGCGACGGTCAGCCCCTGGGCGCCGGCCGCCTCCGCGTCCACCCGGCCGAGGAACGACAGGTTGCCGGCCGCGGTCCCCAGCCCAGACGAGACCCCGAGCAGCACGTCGTCGCCGTAGGACTGGCCGCCGGGCGCTTGCACCGACCCGCCGCGGACGACCGTCCGGCCGCCGGCGTCGGTCGTCAGGCTGCCGACCG
>DASSAT010000647.1:0-10943 GCA_035699305.1 Fimbriiglobus sp.
GCCGCGCCCGGCCGGGTGACGGGCCGCGGTTGTCCGCGGCTGTCCGCGGATCGTCCGAGGTGGTGACGCGGGACGGCCGGCGGGTGCCGATGGGTTGCCGGCGCGTCCGAGCTACCTCGGACGCGCGTCCGAGGTGTCCGATGTGGTTCGACTTCTCCCCAGAAGGGGTGGCTCGCAGCTGCGGAGCTGCGTCCGAGCCACCTCGGACGGCGGCCCGAAGTGTGCTCGGACGCAGCCGCGGAGTGACACGCGACGATCAGCGGACGTCCGAGGTGTCCGAGTTGCCTCGGAAAATGGGATTCCCCTTGACGGTCAGCCGGCGTCGGGTCGCTTCAGCCGTCTCTGCTGGTCCTGCTCCTGTCGCTTCCGGTCCCGCGTCCTCTCCTGCTGCTTCCGCACCCGCTCGAGAGCATCTTTAACTTCCTCTTCTCCCAGACCGTGCGCTTCCCCGAAGCGCCTCTTGCTGCCGTAGCGTCGTTTACCCTCAAGCCGCCACCGCTCGGCAATCCACCGGTCGCGTTCCGGGCCGGCGTGTGGCAGTGGCGACAGCTGGCCGCCGGACCCGCCCCGCTCTTGGGCTTCCGTCGCCAGACGGTGACACAGCGCCTCCGAGGCCTCGCAAGGGTACGGGATCACCCACTCCGGATCGTCGTAATGGCGGCCGCTCTCCCCGGCCGCCGAAGGATCCCAGCGACCCCCTGACTGATACCGACGCTCGACACCGCCCGGGTCGTCCCGCCGGTTGTACGGCGTCGGGTACTCGCGCACGAACTCCATGCCCAGCAGTACCGCGACCAGCAGCAGCGACCATTTCTCCCACGGGGCCAGCTCTACCATGACGGCGGGCAGTGCGTCGTTCGTTAGCCGGTCCAGCGCCGCGGCCGGGTCGCGCTGCCGGTCGAGCCAGCCAACGTGTCCGTCCCCCCACGGGTAGTTCGCTTCCCAGTTGGTGTGTTTCTCCGAGAGGCGCCCCCGCAACCACCGGCGGACCAGCGGCCGAATGCGGTCGTCGATCCAGTCGCGCGGCAACAGGGCGACGGCCGCGCCGGCGAACTCCATGTAGTGATCGATCAGCTTCAGCTCAGGCTCCGGCGGGTCGTCGTCGAAGTCGAAGGCGGGCAGGGTCGGGACGCGCCGCCACAGCGGCACGGTCGCACCGGTTGCGGTAAGCGTCACCGGGACGAATACACCGGTGGTGACGCCCTCCGGCGCCGGATGGGGTCCGAGGGTGTACGGAACTCTGAGGGTGGTAGGCGTCACCACACAGGACGGGTAGGCGAAGGGGATCGGCGTCGGCGTCGGGTCCGGGTCCGGGTCCGGCGGCCGGCCGTTCCGCTCCGCGGCCGACTCCGTGGGTCGGCCCGGCGTTGCCGGTGCCAGCTCCAACTCTTCCGGCCCGAAGGGTCGGCCAAGTGGGAGAGCGCGCCGCCGCGCTTGGTTGTCCCAACGCCGCTTCGCGGCGGCGCGCTTGTCCTGCTGGGCCGTCTCCTCCGCGTCGCGGAACGGTTGGAACTGGACGATGCCCCAAAGGTGCCGGGCTGGGCCAAAGGCGGTGAGCGGCGCCGGTTCGCCGATGTCGGGTAGCTCGGTCCAGTCCGGGTTTCGCACGCCGATCATGACGGCCTCGCTCGCCCCGTGGGGGGTGTAGCCGGTGGCCGCCTTGCGCCAGTAGTGGCCCAGCCCGCGAAACCCTTCGGCCAGGTCGAGGAACCGGACCGGTCCGGCCCATCCGGCGGCGAGCGGGTTCGGGGTCGAGTCGGCGGTATGGATCGGATCAGGCGGGGTCGCGCCCGGAACGGGGGCGGAGGACATGGCGTGTCTCATCGGGTGACGGCGACCGGGCGGGCCGGTGCCGGCGCGGCGGTATGAGGCGACCGCCGCCATCGGCACCGGCTTTCAGCGGGGACGTGACTCCCGCCGATCCCGGACACCGTGGACTACCGTACCACGGTGAACACCCGCTCCAAAAACAATTAACCGCGCCGAAGGCGCGCGGTCGAGGGACGGGCAGGTCAGGACATGGCCACGGCGGAAGTCGGCGACCCCCCTACCCGCCCGGGCGGTCGGTGGGTCGGTCGCGCTGCTCCACCCCGCCGCGGGCCTCGGCCGCCCGGACCGCGGTCCGCAGCTCTTGCGCCCGCCGGGTGAGCCGGACGTGCGCCCCTTGAATCGCCCGCGCCTTCGCGGCGATCTTCGCCTTGTGGGCGCGCACCTCTCGCGGCGGTGCACTGTCCGCCAGGCGGGCCAGCATGGCCAGCTGCTCCGCGTCCCGGCAGAGTTCGGCCACGTCGGCGGCCAGCGCGTCCACCGCGCGGCTCAGCACACCAATCCCGGTTGCCATTTCTATCCCTCCGCGGATGGGGTCATGGGCGAGTCTTCGCGCGCTTGCTTGGGATGCAAGCGGTCGTGGGTTGGTGGACCGTCACCCGGCCGGCCGGGCCGCGTTGATCAGCGCCAGCACCGCCCGGCGGATCGGCTCCGGTAGGGTCGGCCACGCGGCGATGACGGCCGTCAGACCGGGGTCGATTTCCCGAGTTGGTGCATCCAGAGGTGCATCCGGGGGGAGGGCATCGGTCGAAGTGTTGTTAGGGTTGCCCTTTGCGGCGGGCGGTAAGCGGTCTACGGAACCGAAGGTTGAAGGTTCGAATCCTTCCAGGTGTACTCGGAATAATAACGCCACCCCGATGGGGTGGCGTTCGTCGTTTCCGGTCCGCGCGAATCAGACAGGGCTGACGGGGCCGCGGAGGCGGATCACCCACTCGGCCAGTTCGTCGGGGTTGGTCGGCTTGAGCAGGCAGGCAGCTGCGCCCGCGTCCAGGGCCAGCTTCCGCCGGGCCTTGTCGGTGTGGCCGGTGACGACCACCACCGCCGGCGGGTCGGAGAACTGGCGGAGCTTGCCGATCACGTCCACCCCGTCCGCGTCCGGCAGCCCAAGGTCGAGCACCACCACATGCGGGCGGAACGTCCGCGCGACCGCCAGCGCCTCCCGCGCCGTCCGGGCCGTCCGGGCCTCGAACCGGTGGTACATGAGTAGGACCGCCGCGGACGACGCCTGGTCGTCCACGTCGTCCACGACCAACACCCGTCCGGCCGTCAGTGCCGGCAGGGCGAACCCGGTCCCTGCCATGGGACATCCCCCGGGGGGTGGGAGGGGAGTGGGCGCAATTTCCTGGAACAGGTTGAGTATAAACGTCCCCCCGGCAGGGCACAACTGATCCCTCAAACTTTTTGTCTCACGCCGAGCGGAGTGTGAGGAAACCGTGTCGGCGGCGGTCGCCTACTTCCGGCCCGGCTTGGGGTCCAGGTTCCGGCCGATGTCCTCCTCGGTGACACGCGAATCGACACCCCCCGCCGGCACCTCGACCTTGCTGACCCACAAGAGCGCGTTGAGGACGACCTTGCGGAGGTTCGGGTCGAGCCAGTTGCGGTGGGTGTGCCCGCCGGTGAACCCCACGCCGCGGCCGCCGTCGGACCGCTCGGCCGCCCACATCATGTGCTCCGTCCGCCCCTTCGCCGCCTGGATGTGCCGGTACGGCCCCCGCGGGGCGGCGTAGGGGCCATCCCGCACCGCGTCCGGCGGCTTCGCCGACAGGATCGGCGTGACCCCCGTCATGTCGTCGCGGAAGCGCATGTTGAAGTACCATTCGTCGCGGACCGCGAACGGCTTGACCCCGCGAGTGATCGGGTGGTCGGGGAACGCCCGGTATTCGGGTTTCCAGAACGGGTTGCACGAGTAGTTGGTCTCGTAGTACCCGCCGATCCACTTCTTGAACTCCGACCCGCCCAGGTCCTTCGGCACCTCCACCGCGTAGTGGCAGCACATCAGCCCGACGCCCTTGCCCATCAGCGCGCCGACCCGCTGGAGCCGGCGGCCGCGGATCAGCGGGTGGCCGGCGCCGCCGTCGGCATAGCAGAGGATGGCGTCCGCCCCGTCGAGGGCCGAGTCGTCCTGCGGATAGCCGTTGCGGGCGACGGTCGTCGTCAGTCCCTTCACCCCGGCCAGGCACTTCGCCAGGAGCAGGACGCCAGCGTTGAACTCGTGCGCCCCCGGCCCGTGGCTCGGGCTACCGGCGAGCATCACCAGTCTGCGCGGCGTCGGCGGGTCGGCCGCCCCGGCCGCGGTCGCGCCCAGGACAGCGGTCGAGGTGGCGAGGAAGTCGCGTCGGGAGAGCGGCACGTCGGGACTCCTGCGGGTGCCAGGAAATAGTCAGGGGGCGGCCGCCCGGCCGCCCCCCGCGAGATCGCCGGTCAGGCTATCCTACGAACACTCCGCCGCGCAGGTCCGAGTCGAAGGCGAAGAAGCTGAACCGGTCCGTCGCGCCGAAGTTGGTCAGCCCGCGGACCAGCGGCCCGCCGCCGACGCCGGTCCCGGTCAGGAGGGTCGGCGGTTGGCCCGGCGAGTTGTTGATCCCAACCGACACCCCGCCGCGGAACGTCGGCTCGTAGGCGAAGAAGCTAGCCTTCACCAGCCCAGTGGAGCCGTTGAAGACCTTGACGTGCGGCGCCCCGCCGGACTGCGTGCCGGTGGCGATGTCGGCCCGGCCGTCGCCGTCGAGGTCGCCGGCGGCCACCGTCACCCCGCCCTTGAACGACGGGTCGTAGGCGAAGAACGACAGCCGCACCGACTCGGTCTGGGCGTCAAACGCCTTGACGTGCGGCCCGCCGTTCGGTCCGGCCCCGGCGATGATCTCACCGACGAAGTCGCCGTCCAGGTCGCCGACCGCCACCGACACCCCGCCGCGGAACCGGCGGTCGAAGGCGAAGTAGTTGGCCAGCTCCACCGGCCGGACCTGCGGCGACCCCTGGGCGAACGGCGCGCCGCTGAGCGCCCGGACGCGCGGCGCCCCGCCGACGCCGGCCCCGACCACGATGTCCGAGAACCCGTCGCCGTTGACGTCCCCGACCGCCAGGCTGACGCCGCCGGTGAACGACGGTTCGAACACGAAGAAGTTGCCGACTTCCGCGCCCGTGACCCCGTCATACACCTTGACATGCGGGCCGCCGCCCGGCCCGGCGCCAACGGCGATGTCGTCGATCCGGTCGCCGGTCAGGTCGCCGGTCGCCACCCGGACCCCGCCGGTGAACGACGGGTCGTAGGGGGCGAAGGTGAACCGTGGCGTCCCGTCGGCGTTGAACACCGCCACCTGCGACGGGGAGCCGGGGCCGGTCGCGACGGCGAACAGCCCGGTCACGGGTGGCGGCGGAGGCGGGGGCGGAGGAGGAGGTGGAGGCGGGGGCGGAGGAGGCGGGAGGACGGGAAGGACGGTGATGATAAACGAGTCGCTGGCCGTCAGCCCGTCGCCGTCGGCCACGGTGACGGTGATCGTCGCCGACCCGGTGCGGTCCGCCGCCGGAGCGACGGTGATCGTCCGGTTGTTCGCCGCCCCGCCGAACGCGACCCCCGAGAGCGGCAGGATGCCCGGGTCGGAGGTGGCCACGGATAGGGTCAGGTTGCTCGCCGGGGTCTCGGTGTCGGCCACGGTAAACGCGATCGGCCCGGTGCTGGTGTTGGCGTCGATCACTCGGTCCGGGATGTCGGCGATCCGCGGCGGGGTGTTCGGCGGCGGCGGCGGCGGTGGGAGGACGACCACGTCCTGAAGTATCGTCCCGGTCGATGGGTCGAACCGATACACGTCCGCGCCCGGGTCGCCGGTGAACCCCGAGAACCCGGAGTACTTGGCGGTGATGGTGCGCTGGCCGAGGGTCGAGAAGCTGATGACGAAGTTCGCCGTCCCGTCCACCAGCGGGTTGGTCCGCGTCAGCTGGCCGTCCACGAAGAACTGCACGGTCCCGGAGATGGCGTTGGAGTTCTTGGCCGCCCCGGCGACGGTGGCGGTGAAGTTGATCGGGTCGCCGACCTCGGCCGGGTTGATCGAGCTGGTCAGGGTGGTGACGGTAGCCGGCGGCTGGTACTCGTAGGCGCCGATGTCGATGCGGCCGTTAATCACGCGGTTGAACCCGGCGCCGCGCTGGTCGGTGGTCGGCGGCGGGGTGAAGAACCCGCTCCCCGTGTCGATCGCCGGGCTGCCGGCGTTCGGGGCCACGGTCAGGGTCGGCCCGCCGTTCATCTGCAACACGCCCAGCGCCGGGTCCATCCCGGTGACGTTGTTCGCCCCGGTGAGGACCGCGGTGCCGGGGGCCTCGACCAGACAGAACTCCGCGGCCAGGCTGCCGACCGCGTCGTTGTCCACCCCGCCGGTGGTCTTGGCACGGTTGTCGCCGATCAGGGTGCTGTCGAGCGCGGCGGTGCCGGCGAGTTGGGCATACCCGCCACCCAGCCCCACCCCGTCGTTGTTGGTGTCGGCGACGTTCTGGGCGATGGTCGAGTTCAGAATGGACGTGCTCTGGATCAGCGAGGCGATTCCGCCGCCGGACCCGGCCGCCCGGTTGCCGTAGACCGTCGAGTTGCGGACGATTGCCACACCGCCGCTGCCGCCGAGCGCGGCGAAGTACATGCCGCCGCCGCTGTCGAGGGTGCTCTTGTTCCCCGAGACGGTGCTGTTCTCGACGGTGATCCGGCCGATGCCGCCGTCGCCGCCGTCGAAGTACACCCCGCCCCCCGTGCTGGTCGCGGAGTTGCCCGTGATGGTGCAGCGGCGGATGACCAGGGCGGTCGGCGAGTCGCCGAGGAGGTGGTAAATCCCGCCGCCCGAGCCGTTGCCGGCGATGTTGCCCGAGACGGTGCTGTCCTCCACGGTGAGGTCGGACCCGCGGTCGATGAACACCCCGCCGCCGTCGCCGCCGACCGACCGGTTCCCGCTGAGGGTGCTACTACGGATGATGTTGAAGCTGCCCTGGCCCAGTGCCAGCCCGCCGCCGTCGGTCGCCGCCTCGTTGCCGCTGACGGTACACCGGACCAGGGTCAGTTGGCTGCCCGCACCGGTGAAGACCCCGCCGCCGTTCGTACCGGACCCGGTCGCCTTCGAGTCCCGGATGGTCACGTCGTTGAGGACGACGACCTCGTTCGTCACCTGGAACGCACCGCCGCCGGAGAGCCGGGAGACGGGGTCGGTCCCGAACCCCGCCTTGCCGTTGGCGAGCTCCAGCTTCGAGAGCGTGACGTTGATGCTCGTCGGATCGACGTTGGTGGTGGTGTTGTTGGTGATGATGAAGATGCGGGTGGCGTTGTTCCCACTGATCTTGATGATCGGGTTATTGTTCGCGTCCTCCCCCGGGCCGACGATCGTCAGGTTCCGGGAGATCTGGATCTGGCTGGTGAGGACGATTTCGCCCGTCAGCCCCGGAGCGAAGTCCACCGTCCCGCCGGTGGGGGTGGCGGCGATCGCGTCGCGCAGCGTCCCGGCGCCGGAGTCGGCCAGGGTGGTGACTGTCGTGGGCGTCGTCCGGTCTTCGAGCCGCTCCAGGACGGGCCGGGTGAGCAAGGGGCGGCGGGCGTCCGGGGTGCGACCGCGCGGGGCGTTGAGAGCCATACAACCCTTCCGTCTGGCGGACAGTCGTGGGGCCACGGCGGGAGTAACGACGGCCACGCAACTCTACCGCACGGGGGGTGCGTGAGCCGTGGCGCCGCGGCCGGGCGGGGAATCCGGGTGGTGGCAATGCTATCACGACCGGACCATGCCGCAACCCGTTGCCCGGCCGCGTCTGGCGCGACTCCGACGGGCGCGCGGGTGGTACTGGTTACGCAGCGCTGCCTCACTTCCGACGGGTCAGCCGGGTTGCCGGTTTGCTCGTTCCCAGAATTGCACCCACCGCGGCCAGACCAGGATCGGTCCCACCCGCTCGACCGCCACGGGCGGACCCGCGCAGCCCAGCGCCGCGAACCCACCAAGGGCGACATCGAGGACTTCCCGCTGCGCCGGGGTGAGGCGCCCGAGCCACCCCGACTCGGCCACCCGCGCGACGATCTGCCCGTCCCGGTGGTCGAACGCCAGCCGCAGCGGCGGCCCGCCCAGCTCGGGCACGTCCAGCCCCAGCGAGATCGTCTGCACACCCACCCGGACACCGGCGACCCGCGGCGTCAGCCCGTCCCAGTCGCCGGCCGACCGCAGCAGCGGCACCAACTCGCGCCGGGCGAAGTCCTCGACCGCGTGCGCCACGTCGGCCAGCCCGTGGGTCAGCCGGCCGGCCCTGGGCGGCCGGCCGGTCCGCTCCGCCCGCCGGAGGGCGGCCCGCAGTTTCTTGTACAGTCCCGGCACAGTCCCCGAGTGGAACCCGGGCCGCAGCAGGCCGCGCATCGTCTCGCCGTGGTGGCCCAGCGACGCCCGAGGCAGCGCCCGCGGCCGGTTCGCCGCGTACAGCCGCCAGTTCTCCTTCAGCTCCCAGGCGATGAACCCGAAGATGCCCGGGATGCCGCCGATGAGTAGGGTCGCGGTCGCCTTGGCCAGCCCGGTCGCGTCCGACACCGCCCCGATCAGCGGCAGCAGCAGCTTGTGCGAGACGGTGACGACCGGGAAGTGCTTGACCGGGTTGATCTGCGGCTCCAGCAGCAGCATGAACGCGAACCGGACGAAGTAGGCGATCGGGAACCACACCAGCGCCAGCACGGCTTTCAACGCCAACGACGGCTTCGGCTGCCCCTCGCGGAAGCGGAACCACTCGTCCACCGAATACAACCCACGCTCGACCACCCCGGCCAACTCGCGGAACGCCCACACCACCCACGCGACCAGCCCCGGGACCAGGTTCACCCGCAGCACCCGCCAGGCGTCGGCGAACGCCTCGGCCGTCTCGTCCTCCAGTTGCCGGCCGAACGGAGTGTTCACCAGCAGGGTGGCCAGCCCGAACATGACCCCGGCCCCGGTTAGTGTCTGAATCGGGCCGCCGCCGAGCAGGATGAAGACGAGGGCGGTGACAAGCCCGACCACCAGCCCGGTGCCGACGTACCGGTTGACGAACCGGGTGACGATGTTGTCCCGCAGCGCGCGCACCGGCGGCGACCGCCACGCCGCCAGCGGTAGCGTCACGACCGCGAACCGCAGCCCCGCCCACGCCGCCGACAGCCCGGCGTGGACCGCCGCGCGGAACGCCGGCCAGTAGAGCAGCCCCAGGAAGAGGAACCCGAGCACGACCGTGACGGCGACCGACTCGGGGGTCAGCACCACGCCATGATGGGCTGCCTCGACGGGGGCGGGGATCGCCTCGGCGGTCCCGCCGACCAGGGCTTCCAGCACCGGCTCCTCGTCCGGCGGCCGCGGCAACAGGCTGTGGACGTGGCCGGTGAGTTTCCCGAACTCGTAGGCGAGGTATCGCGCGAACTCGACCGCCAGGAACGCCCCGCCGAACGGGAATAGGACGTACTTCGACAGCCACCGCCCGACCGACGTGCCGAACACCGCCGCGGTGCCACGCTGGATCAACCGCAGGTACGCCTCGCCACGGTGGTAGACGCCGTCCAGTTCGACTGCCAGCCGCTCGTCGGCGCGGAGCAGCGGGTCGCCGCGGACCATCTCGACCGGCCCGCGCAGGTCCGGCATCTTGAGCTGGTTGCGGGACACCGCGTCGCGCAGGTCCCCGAACCGGAGGAACCCGCGGCCGCACACGAGGTCGAGCAACTCGGCCACCACCTTGTCCCGGGCGACGTGCTCCGGCAGGTTCGTCGGCCGTAGTCCGACCTCGTCCAGGACATCGCGGACGACCGGCCCCAGTTCCGAACGGATGCGGTCCTCGACACGGTGCAACTCGCCGACGATCAGCGCGTCGAGTCGGTCCCGGTCGGGGGCCGGCACGCGGGCGCGCACCAGGTGTTTACGCGCGGCGACCAGGTGTCGGTGGAGGATCACGGACCGGGCGCGGGTCAGCGGCCGGCGGAGCGGCCGGCGGCCGAAGGTCGTGGCCCACTCGACCGGGTCCACGGTGTACAGTCCGCCTTCCAGGTCGGCCGGGATTTTTTGCAGGTCGTACAGCGCCCGGGCGGCGCGGGGCCACGTCCCGCGCGAGGCCGCCCGGAGCAGCGGCCCCAGCGCGTTACCCCAGGCGCGGGTGGTCCGCTCGTCCCACCCCAGCACGTCCGCGAGCCGCGGCACCAGCCCGGAGCGGATCATCGCCCACCCGGACCCGCCGGCCCGGGTGCGCAGGATCGCCGCCCGGACGTGGTTGCCCGTCGCCGCCGCCCGCCGCGACAGCGCCAGCAACTCGCCGCTACCGTCGCGAGCTTGTTCGTCCGAACCCGCTTCGACATCGGCGTCCGTCCCGGCTGGCCGGACCGCGTCGGCCGCCCCGTCCGGCCTCGTCTGGGCCAGAAGTCGGTCGAACGCGACGCCGCCGGCGACGACCACGAGGCCAGGTCCGGGGTCTGGCAGCGACGGGAACACCCACCGCAAGCCAGGCGGGTCGAAACGCGCGTACTCGGCGAACGTGGCGACGAACGCGACGTACACGGTCACGTCATCGGCGCCACGCGGGACGACGTGGTCGGCCTCCAGCACGAACCGGGCCTCGATCTCCGCATCGGGGCCGAGGGCCGCGAGCCGCGCCCGCGCGACCTCGGGGGTGAGCAGTCCCGCCTCGGACTGCTTGCGAAGCTCCGCCTCCACCGCCGCCCGGAAGAGGAGCCGCCAGTAGTGCCGCAAGACCTCCGGCTCCGGTCGGTCGTGCGGGAAGCGGTCGCCCGGTACGGTCAGCAGGAGTAGCGGACTCTCGGACCCGGCGAACACCGGGTCCGGCAGCACATCCATCTCGCGCAGCCGGTCGCGGCCGACCCAGACCGGCAGACCGGGGTGAACGGAGACCGGCTCACCGTCCTCGGCCAGCCGGTGCAGGACCTTCCGCAGGTGCCACTCCCGGACCAGCCGGGTTGCCGGCACCACGGCCCGGAGCCGACCCTCCAGGTCCGGCGCTTGGGTGGTCGCGGTCAAGCGGGGGTCTCCGGTCGGCTGCGGGGGATGGAGTCGTTGTTTGCGACTGTGGCTGCCGCGTCAAGCCTGTTGTCTGGTCCCCCTCTCCCCGCTGGGGAGAGGGGTTAGGGGTGAGGGGTGGGCTTGCCG
>DASSAT010000648.1:0-6075 GCA_035699305.1 Fimbriiglobus sp.
GACCGCGGCCGTCCCGGCCGCTCTTGTTCCGCGGGTCGGGAGCCTGCGACGATACCCCAGCGCCCCGGCCGGTACAGCAGGAGCGGCCGGGACGGCCGCGGTCCCAGGGGGGTCGAGCTTACCCCGTTGCCAGGACGCTGCCAGACCGAGACGGGTTACCGGTTCGCCCCGTCGCGCTGCAACCGCCGTTCTAAGTGTACTAATAGCGTCTTACGGCGACGGTGGGCCATCTCGTAGTCCCTCACCCGGCGGATGTCCGCTTCCGGCATCCCGCCCAGCCGGGCCGTGATCTGACGGACCGTCAGCCGCTCGTACCCGTCCAGCGGCGCGCCGGCCGGGTGGTCGGCCCCGACCGTCGCCGCGAACTCGTTCTCGGCTGACGGGTCCTCGCCGGCCCCGGTGGTCGCGGTGCCGCGGTCGTCGATGGCGGCGTCCACCCCGGCGGTCGCGTCCAGGCCGACGTGGGCCGGCGGGTCGGCGACGGGCGGTTGCTCGTCCTGGCTGGCCGGAACGCTCTCCAACACTCCAGCCTCTTCCTCCTCCAGCTCGTCGGGGACCGGCGTGCTGTCGCCGATGTCGCGGTCGGTGTCGTAGCCCACGGTATCGGCCTCGTACTCCGGGCTGCCGTGGCTGCTGTCGCCGTCGCGCATGTCCTCGTTGTTGCGGGCGCTGCGCTGGTGGCTGTAGCCGGTCGTCCCTTCCGGGTGGTCGCCGGCCATCGCGGAGTGGTTGGGGTGCACGTCCGAGTCGGTATACGTTTCCTTCATGAGGGCCTCGCGTTCGGCGCGGGCGAATGGACAAACAGCAGGGCAAACCGCGTACCGGCCCGGGATCGTCGGCCGCGAGTGGGATCGCGCGGCGCGCGGCAGCGAAGTGCGCGGGGGCCGGAAGCGGAATGGGCATCGGATCGCCTGATTCGGGGAAGAACGGTGTCCCCGGCACGGCCGTTGCACCATCGAAATCGGAGACCTGCCCCGACCGAGGTTGCGATGGACGAGAGCCTGGAGCGGACGATCCACTGGCGGAAGGGCGCGGACGGAGTGCTGGCGTCGCTCCTGGACCGCGAGTGGCTGGTGACGAACGGGCTGGGCGGGTACGCCAGCGGGACGCTCGCCGGGGCCGCCACCCGGCGCTACCACGGGTTGCTCATCGCCGCCCACGGCGCCCCGCTGGGCCGGGTGATGATGTTCAACCACCTGACCGAGCAGTTCCGCTTCCCGGGCTACGTGACAGTCGCGGCCGGCGGGCACGAGCGGCCAGGCGGCGACCTGGACGTCCAGGGGGCCGACATCCTCACCGAGTTCCGGCTGGAGATGGGGCTGCCGGTCTGGCGGTACGAGTCGCACGACCACATCATCGAGAAGCGCGTCTTCATGCCGCACCGGCGCAACACCGTCCACGTCGTCTACAAGCTGGTCGCGGGGGACGGCCCCGTCCGGCTGAAGCTGCGGCCGAGCGTCCACTTCCGCGGCCACGACGACCCGGTTAGCACAAAGACCCGGGAGCCGTACTCCCTCACCGCCATCGACCGGCGGTACGAGTTGGCCGCCCCGGGCACTCCGTACCCGTCGTTGCGGCTGTGGATCGACGGGCAGGACGCCGGGTTCACCCTGGACGGGGTCAAGTCGCCGGAGATCCTTTACCGAGTCGAGGAGGACCGCGGGTACGAAGGGGTCGGTGTGCTGTGGAGCCCCGGCGTCTTCCGGGTGACGCTGCAACGCGACAAGGACGTGGCGCTGACCGGCTCGACCGAGACGTGGGAGCACGCGCTGGCCCTGCCGCCGGAGGAGGTGTTGCCGGCCGAGCTGGCGCGGCGGCGGCGGCTGATCGCCGGCGCCGCCCCGGCGGCCCGGACCGGGTTCGGGGCCGAGTTGGTGCTGGCCGCCGACCAGTTCGTCATCGTCCCGGCGACGCGAGCGGCGGACCTGGCCCGGGCGATCGCTGCCGGCGACGACGCCCGGACGGTGATCGCCGGCTACCACTGGTTCACCGATTGGGGCCGGGACACGATGATCAGCCTGGACGGGCTGACGCTGTGCACCGGCCGGGAGCACGGGGCCGGGTGCATCCTCCGCACGTTCGCCTCGCATGTCCGCGACGGGCTGATCCCGAACTACTTCCCGGACAAGTCCAACCAGGGGGTGTACCACACCGCCGACGCGACCCTGTGGTTCTTCGAGGCGCTGCACGGCTACCTGACGGCGACGGACGACCGCGAGACGTTGCAGGCGCTGTTGCCCATGCTCAAGGACGTCTACGAGCACCACATGGCCGGGACGCGGTTCGGCATCGGGGTGGACCCGGCCGACGGGCTGCTGCGGGAGGGGGCCGACGGCTACCAGCTGACCTGGATGGACGCCAAGGTGGGCGACTGGGTGGTGACGCCGCGGCGCGGCAAGGCGGTGGAGATCAACGCCCTGTGGTACAACGCGCTGCGGCTGTTGTCGGACTGGCTGACGGCCGCGGGCGACCCGCTGGCGTGGAAGGTGAAGGAGGCGGCCGACCGGGCGCAGGCGTCGTTCAACCGGCGGTTCTGGTGCGAGGCGCAGCACGGCCTGTACGACGTGATCGACGGCCCGCACGGCGACGACTCCGCGTGCCGGCCGAACCAGCTCTTCGCCGTCGCGCTGCCGCACCCGATCCTCGATCCGGCCCGGTGGAAGGCGGTGGTCAAGACTTGCCACGAGCGGCTGTACACGCCGGTCGGGCTGCGGTCGCTGGCCCCGGGGAACCCGGACTTCAAGCCGCAGTATTACGGCGACCTGCGGTCGCGGGATGCGGCCTACCACCAGGGGACGGTGTGGGCGTGGCTGATCGGGCCGTTCATCGACGCCTGGCTGAAGGTATTCCCCGGCCAGGAGGCGGCCTGCCGGAAGATGCTGGCGGGGTTCCAGGAGCACTTCAGCGAGGCGTGCGTCGGGTCGATCAGCGAAATCTTCGACGCCGAGCCGCCGTACACGCCGCGGGGGTGTGTCGCCCAGGCGTGGAGCGTGGCCGAGGTGCTGCGGTGTTGGGTCAAGACCGCGCCGGACTCGGGGGACCCGGGGACGTGAGCGGCCAGGAGTCAGGAGTCAGGAGTCAGAAGTCAGAGGTCAGAGATCAGAGATCAGAGGTCAGAGATCAGAGATCAGAGATCAGAGATCAGAGATCAGAGGACGGAGAGCGAGGATCAAAGGTCGGGAACGGGATTGTCTTCTGACCTCTGACTCCTGACTCCTGACTCCTGACTCCTGACTCCTGACTCCTGACTCCTGACTCCTGTGCGTCGTACCAGCTCGCCGCCTCGTGCAGGCGCCGGGCCGCGTCCAGGAAGTGCCGCAGCGCCGCATCGAACTCCGGTGGGTGGGGCGGGCCACTCGCTGCCGCCGGTCCGCCGCCCTCGGCCGGGATGACGCTCGTATCGCCCTCCGCCTCGATGAACGCGGCCTTGACCTTCGCCACGTCGTCCACCCCCTGCTTGCGGAGTTCGCACGCCAGTTCGTCGTCCCGCATCCGTTCCTGGCGCATGTTCTCCGGGATCGGCCGGCCGTCGCGGACCACCCGCAGCGGCTCGGCCTGGACCAGCTTGTGGAGCCAGTCCCACCGGTAGGAGAGGGAGTCGGTGACGTAGTTCCAGAACAGGAGGGTGCCGGCCGCGACCACTCCGTTCGGGACCGAGTTGAACTGGCTGTTGAGCGCCTGGGAGACGCACTCCGAGATGAGGACCAGGACCATCAGGTCGCCCAGCCCGACCGACCCGCCGCGCTGCCGGCGGAGGATGACGCGGAACAGGACCACCAGTGCGAAGTAGACCAGCGTGACGCGGAGGATCGACTCCAGCAGCGACCCGTCCGGGACAAACACGGTGTCCCACTTCGGCCACCCGAACCCGGTCATCGGACGCCCCCCGCCCGCCCGGGTGGGCAACACCGGACGGACCAAGCGTTAGAGACGCAACTCACGTGCCGGGGCGATCCTTGCACCCCGGCCGGGCGGCGGGTACTGTGGTCGGCATGGCCGCTGTCACCCAACTGCTCGACGCGGCCGCGGCCGGCGACGCGAAGGCCGCGGCCGAACTGTTGCCGCTCGTCTACGCCGAGTTGCGGGCGCTGGCGGCCCATCACCTGGCCGGCGAGAAGCCGGGGCAGACGTTGCAGGCGACCGCCCTGGTCCATGAGGCGTACATCCGGCTAGTCGGCCCCGACCCCGGCCAGCAGTTCAACGGCCGCGGGCACTTCTTCGCCGCGGCTGCCGAGGCGATGCGCCGCATCCTGGTCGATGCCGCCCGCCGCAAGGGCCGCGAAAAGCACGGCGGCGGCCGCCTCCGGCTCGACCTCGAAGACATCCCGGTCGAGGAGGACGACGAGGACGACAAGCTGATTGCCCTCGACCCCGCCCTCGACGCCCTGGCCCGGTTCGACCCGGTAAAGGCGGAGCTGGTCAAGCTGCGGTACTTCGCCGGACTGACCATCGAGCAGTCCGCCGCCTGCCTCGATATCTCCCCGGCGACCGCCAAGCGGCACTGGGCGGTCGCCCGGGCGTGGCTGTTCCGCCACCTGTCGGCCGACCGCGACGGCCCCGGCTGATACCCGATCGCGAGGATTTCTTTCCCCTCTCTCCCCGCTGAGGAGAGGGTGAGGGGGTTTGTCTCCCCCTTCCCTCTTAGGGAAGGGGGCCGGGGGGTTAGGTGGAGCGATCCACCCCTCCCCCGGCCCCTCCCCGGAGCGGGGAGGGGAGAAAGGCAGGAATCCATACGATCCCATATGTATTCCGTGAGCCACTTCGGGCCGGAAAAACGCACTGTCTTCTGAAGCGGGCGTTCGCCCGGAGGTCTCCCGTGACCAGCCCGCCGACCAGCCTGGACGCGATCTTCTGCGAGGCCGTCGCGATCCCGTCGCCGGAGGCCCGGTCGTCCTACGTCGCACAGGCGTGCGGCGGGGACGAGGAGCTGCGCCGGCAGGTCGAGTCGCTGCTCGACGCCCACTTCCGGGCCGGCAGCTTCCTCGACCAGCCCGGCGCGGCGACCGACGGCTGGGTCGGCGCCGAGGCCCCCGGCACCGTGATCGGCCCGTACAAGCTGCTGGAGGTACTCGGCGAGGGCGGCATGGGGGTCGTCTTCGTCGCCGAGCAGACGGAGCCGGTCCGCCGGCGGGTGGCGCTCAAGGTCATCAAGCCGGGGATGGACACCCGCGAGGTGGTGGCCCGGTTCGAGGCCGAGCGGCAAGCCCTCGCGCTGATGGACCACCCGAACATCGCCAAGGTGCTCGACGCCGGGGCGACGGAGCAGGGCCGGCCGTACTTCGTGATGGAATTGGTCCGCGGGCTGCCGATCACTGAATACTGCGACCGGGCCGCCCTCACCCCGCACGACCGGCTCAAGCTCTTCGTGCAGGTGTGCCGGGCGGTGCAGCACGCCCACATGAAGGGGGTGATCCACCGGGACCTCAAGCCGTCGAACGTGCTGGTGACGCTGCACGACGGGACGCCGGTGCCGAAGGTGATCGACTTCGGGGTGGCCAAGGCGGTCGGCCAGCGGCTGACCGACCGGTCGCTGTGCACCCGGTTCGTCCAGCTGGTCGGGACGCCGCTGTACATGGCCCCGGAGCAGGCCGAGCTGAGCGGCCTGGACATCGACACCCGGGCGGACGTCTACTCGCTGGGGGTGCTGCTGTACGAGCTGCTGACCGGGACGACCCCGTTCGACCCGGAGACGCTGCGGAAGGCCGGTCTGGACGAGGTCCGGCGGATCATCCGGGAGCAGGACCCGCCGCGGCCGAGCCAGCGGCTGAGCACGCTGAGTGCGGACGAGCGGTCGGGGGCGTCCGGGCGGCGGGGGCTGGACGAGCGGCAGCTGTCCCGGCTGTTGCGGGGGGACCTCGACTGGGTGGCGATGAAGGCGCTGGAGAAGGACCGCAACCGGCGGTACGAGTCGGCCGGGGCGTTCGCGGCGGACGTCGAGCGCTACTTGGCGGACCTGCCGGTGGAGGCCTGCCCGCCGTCGGCCGGCTATCAGTTGCGGAAGTTCTGGCGGCGGAACCGCGGGCTGATGCTCCCGGCCGGGGCGGTCGCGGCGACACTGATAGCCGCCACGGCGGT
>DASSAT010000649.1:0-2189 GCA_035699305.1 Fimbriiglobus sp.
TCGCTCCGCGAGCGGTCCAACGAAGACCGCTCGCGGAGCGAGCGGACTACATTCAGTCCAACACGAAGTCCAGCACCCTGTCGAGGTTGAGCTGGTCCGGCGGGCAGTCCTTGCGGGCCGGCACCAGCGGGTACACCTCCGGGAAGACGAACTGCCCCGGCCCCCAGTTCAGCGGCCAGTCGTCCGGCACCGCCGACACCGTGAATCGCTGCTCGGCCCCTGGCGGGATGCGCTTCCCCTCGGCGTTGCGATAGGGAATGCCGACTAGCGCCCGCTCGCCGTCGGCCGGCAGCACCTTCGTGGACACCACCGCCGCACAGTTGAAGAACTGATGCTTGAGGCCGTCACGGTTTTCGGCCAACTTGCCGACCATTCGCCGGAGCAGCCCTAACACGCGGTCGCGGTCGGTCGGGTGGACGAGGTCGAGCTTCGGGGCGACGAACGCCACCCGGGTGATCCAACCCGGCCGTAGCTGGTGTGGCAGGAACACCTTCGCCAGCTGCCGGCCGACCGTCTCGGCGACGGTCTCCCCCGGGTCGAGGACGTGGAACAGGTCGCGGAGGATTTGCCGGTTGTCGTCGTACATGCCGACCCCGGCCGCCAGCAGCGTCGTCACGTCCACCAGTACGACGAGCGAGTGGCACGACTTGAGCGCCTGGAGGAACGGCACCACGACCTGTCGGCGGTACAGCTCGAACCGGCCGGCGAACGCGGCGGCCAACTCGGGCCGCGCGGTGCGGACGGAAGAGGGCAGCGGCGCGAACTCGGAGGAGGTGTCCAGCCCGGCGACGCGGGCCGCGGCGAGTTCCTCCGGCGACCCCTGGCGGGCGGCCCGGCCGGCGGTGTCGAGCAGGAACGTCGAGGGCGACACCAGCGGCTTGTACGACAGGATGAGATTCGCCAGCGAGACCTTGTAAGCGCGGACCAGGTCCGGCTCCGCAACGTTCGGCTTCTCGACCGCTTCCAGATATGGCGCGCAGCAGGTACGGTACGGGGTGTCGTTGTGGATCAGCGTTAGCAGGTGGTCAGACCACGCGGCGAAGTCGCGGCCGAGCATGGCGGCGTCCGCCAGCCGTTCGCCGGGCAGGTCGTACAGTTTCAGGAGGGCGTCGCTGAACGTCCAGTCGGACCGCTCGAACCGGCAGGCGACCTGCGAGCGGTCGCGGGTCTTCTCCGGCCAGCGGCCGTGGTGGACGAGGGCGTCGCGGAACCCGGTGTAGTTGAACTTCGCCCAGCCGGGGTCCGGCGGCAGCAGTTCGAACTTGCGGACGGTGGTGTCGCCGGGGCCGAGGCGGAACCGGTCGGGGTCGTGGTTCTCCAGGTGGTCGATGAGCGAGGTAAGCAGGACGGTCTTGCCGGCGTTGTACAGCCCGACGACGCCGACCCGGCACTCGGTGGTCTTGACGCGCAAGAGGCTCATGGCGGTCGTCCAGGGGGCCGGGTGCCTGGCGGTCCTGCCCCGCTACTCTAGTGAAAGGGACGGGCGGCTTGCCATTCGTGAGCGTGGTGATGGGCAACCTCGCCTCAAGTATCAGGTTTGGCCTCAGTCAGGCGGTCAGATTGCCACTTTCGGGAGTGGCAATGTGGCAATCTGATCCCCGGCAGAATGTCGGAATGGCCGCTCGCCGGACGTATCCCGGTTCGTAACCTCTTCTTGTGTACATAAGTTCAAATCTGCCGCGGTCAAGTTTTTCCGCCGGAGGTGTCGCATGAGTGCATTTCGCTTCACCCACCTCGACCATTGCTCGGTCTTGATTACCGACGTGGCGAAGGCCCGTCACTTCTACGGGGAGGTGCTGGGCTTACGGGAGATACCGGCGCCGAAGGAGTTCGACTTCGTGGCGCTCTGGTACGACCTCGGCGGGCAGTACTTGCATCTGCTGCTGAAGGATAAGCCTGACACGATCAGCCCGCGGCACTTCTGCCTGCACGTCACCGACGCGCGGGCGGCCCGGGAGCACTTCCGGCGGCTCAGGGTGCCGGTCGAGGAGACGGTCACGATCGCGGCGGCGGACCGGTTCTTCGTCCGCGACCCGGACGGCAACCGCATCGAGGTGCTGCACTGGGACCGGCCGTATCAACCGGAGACGGACGGCCGCGATTTGGCCTGAGGTGTCGGGCGGCTGAGGTCGTCTCCCGCGGGGTCAGTGTGCCGCCGCCCCGCAGTTCTCGCAGCCGACCCGAGCGGG
>DASSAT010000650.1:0-2984 GCA_035699305.1 Fimbriiglobus sp.
CGGGCGGACGAACCGGGCCAGCGCGACCGACTTGGTCTGGAAGGCGTCCGCCCCCGAGTCCTTGGTCAGCCCGTTGGCGGCGTCGGCCGGGACCACGGTGAACCACGGGTAGGATGCGTACTGCGGTTTCCAGTCGGTGACCGGCACGACCAGCCGCAACGGCAGCCGGCCGATTGCGTCCAGGCTCACCACCACAGCCGGCCGGACCTTGCGGATCTCCGACCCGACCGCCGGGTCGAAGTCGATCAGCCACACCTCACCGCGGCTGGGTATCGGAGCTGTGACCATGCAAGTCCCCCGGGCCGAACGCCTCGAACGCGGTCAGGTCGCCATCCCGGTGGTAGTCTACCCCGGCCCGCTCGGCCGCGGCCAAGAGAATCGCGTCCCGCTGGGTAGCGGGGAGGTGGCGGAGTTCGGTGGCGGTCCAGTGGCCGGCTGCGGGGGTGAGTTCGGTCGGGGTCATTGGAGGGCCTCCACCGGGCGATAGTGAAGTGTACCGGCGCGGGGCGGACCACGCCACACGACATCCCGTCGTTCCTTGCGGCTGTTGCCACCGCGCCCACCGGTTCGGGGCTTTGAGGCCGAACTTGTTATTAGCTTGCGCCGGTGCAAGCTATCCCGGTAGGTGCGAGCCGAGTTAGCCGCGCCAGACGCCGGCTGACTAGACCGCGCTCAGGACCACCGAGACGTAGGTGCTGACCAACGCGGCGTGGTTGCCCATCACCACTGGAATCCGGTGGCGGGGGCGCGTAGGCCGCCTGACGTACTGGTCTGTCATGCGGCAGCCTTGGCCCGGCGACGGCCGAACGACCGGTATGCCAATCCCGCCACCAGCGTCAGGCCAGACAACATCGGCGCCGAAGGCTCCGGTACCGGGACATAGTCAAATTGGACGATCACGGCGAACCCGTTGAAACCTTGGGGGAGAGTCGAGCTATTATACACACCAACATTCTGCTGCCCCTGAGCGGTCGCTGTCGAGAGGCCCGTCGTGGCGTCGCAGGTTATGCTCGACGAGAACCCCGTATGCGAAATGGTCAACAACAAGTCCGAGCCTGTGTACGTGTAAGGCGTCGTGAAGGAGATGAGCGGCCCGAAGGGGTTCGGACCGGCCCCGCCGACGAAACTGTTCGCGGGGAACGTGATTGGCCCGCTCCGGGCCAGAACCGTTCCCGGCCCCTGGTTGCTGGCGGTGTTCGTCGTGAGTGAGCCGGGGTGGAACGCAGATGGCCCGATCGAGATGTCGAAGTTAGACGACATGACCGCACTCGTCACCGTCGCTTGCCCGGGCAAAAGGCGTAAGCGGAACCCATCGATGACCGAGCCCACCGGCAGCCCCGAAAACAGGCTCGCCGCGTAAGCTTGCTGGCCCGTATAAGCGAGCGTGAGTAGCGTGAACGATGCACCCCCCGTCCCACTCGCGTTCGCATACGCGGGAGGAACGACGTAGTCAGCCGCGTTGGCATCAGTGCTGATCAGGCCGAGGAGGCCCAATCCAAGCATGATTCGACTCGTGAACGCGTTCATACACCAAAGCCTTCCTGTAATGCCGAACGAAAAAGCTCACCTGCGGCTGCGGCTTTGAGCGGCCGTCAGGTGCAGCGCCTGGTTCGGCGGCCCGCGTCTACTCCGGCAACCGCGGCTCGCGCCGAGACGAGTGCCAGACCATCACCACATCGACCCGGCGTTCCGCCGGCCGCGGGCGGTAGAAAATGCGGTACTGGCGGCAGGCGATCTCCCGCGTCCGGCCGGATTCGTCCGGCTCGTACACGGCCCCGATCTCGGGGAGCCGCCCGAGCACGTCCACCGAGGCGAACAGGGCCGCCCGGAGCGACTCGGCCGCCTCCGCCGAGTGCCGCGCCGACCGCCGGACCGCGGCCTCCACGTCGGCCAGTGCGGACTCGGCCCAGGTTACTTCCCAGTCCACGCCACCGACCTCCGCTTGGCCTCCTCGTGTGACACGGCGCGGCCGTCGTCGATGTCCTGCTGCCCGCGGCGGAGGCCAGCCAGGATCGCAAGCCGCTCGCTGATCTCCGCGAGCGTCGCGGCCTCGGGCATGCGGCCCAGCGCCTCGGCCGCGATCTGCTTGTCGGTCAGCGGCGGTGCGGCGGTGGCCATCGTCTCCTCCGGGCGGGGTGGGGCAGGTGTGAGCGTACCGCGGCGAACACGATGGTTCAAGCCCGGGCCGATAGCCCGACATCCGGCTGCACCCCCACCGGCTCGGGGCTTCCCCGTCGAACGACCCGCTCACCGGCCCGGGCCGTCGAGACGGCTACACGTCCCGAAAACCGCCCTTGCGGCCCCGGTCTGCTGCAGCGCCTGGTTCGGCGTGCCTTTGCCAGCTCAGAAGTCCCACACGGACAGCCACACGCGGCCGGCCTGAGCGTCGATGACCAGCAGATCACCGTTGTGCCACCGGAGGAACCGATCCCCGCGCTCGCGCGCCGAGTACCACACCTGCGCGGACCCCAGCAGCCGGACCAACTCCTCGTCTCCGCTGTACCGCTGGGGGCCATCGACCGGCCCGCCCCAGCCCACGCCAGAGCCACCGAACCTGCAGTGGAAGCCGATGTCCCCAGGTACCGGGCCGCGCTCCCACCGGCCCCATGGGGCATCGCCCGCGAGCCAACCCCGCAAGGTGACGGGGTCGGCATCGAACACCAAGAAGTACTCGCCATCGCCGTGGAACCCGCCGTGCGAGTTGGCCGAGCGGACGATACGGGCCTCGGGCGGGTACCGGAGGCCGGTGTAGTGTCGGAACCCAAAGCTTGGCCCTGGCCCGTCCGTGGCGACCCGGTACGCGAACCACGCCACCGCGACGGCAGCCGCGAGTGCAACGACACCGATGGCGACTGCGATCCGACGATAGGCGTTGGGTTTTCGTGCGGCCGTCGCCACCCCGGAAGCCCTCCGCCGCCGAACAACCCAGCTCACCTGCCGGCGGGGCTCGGGGAGCTGCGAGTCGCAGAAAGCCTACATGCCCC
>DASSAT010000651.1:0-8839 GCA_035699305.1 Fimbriiglobus sp.
AAAGGGCGAGACAGCATCGCCGTGTGTAGCCCTTTCAGGGCTGCGGAGTGGTTGGCCTCCTCCCCAGGGCTGCGCCCTGGGCTGAGAACTCCCAGCCCTTCGGGCTGAAGACAGAGCCACACGACGATGAGGTTTTCGACAGAGCACCCGGCAGGGAGAGGGGAGAATGGCGGGGAAACAACGCCGCTCGGTCTCACCCCTCCGGAGGCAGCACGTCCGGCTCTATCTGGTAGCCGTCGGCCAGCACGTTGGTCGAGTTGAATAGCCCGACGATCGCCAGCACCTCGCCCAGCGCCTCGGTACTCACCCCCAGCTTCCGCAGCGCCGCGGTGTGCGAGTTGACGCAATAAGCGCAGCCGTTGGTCGCCGACACCGCCAGGGCGATGATCTCGCGGGTCGCCGGGTCGAGCGGGCTGGACCGGCCGGCCGCCTCGGGGTGCATGAGCGCCTTGAGCCGCGTCCACACCAATTCCAGGTGGTCCGGGTTGGTGGCCAGCACGCGCCAGAAGTTCGGCACGCGGTCGATCCCCTTCGTCTTGCGGATGTCGGAGTAGACCGCGGCCACCTTGCCGGCGGCGGCCTCCTCGGCGACGGGGGTGACGGTGGCAACGCGGCCGGTCGGCATCGGTGATTCCCCTCTTCGTAGGTCGGGTCGAGTCTCCGAGGCCCGACGATGATTCGGTGCCCACCTCAGTTCGCCGGCACCGCGACACGTCCCAACCGGGCCACCCGATAAAGGAGAGCGCTCCCGCCCGCCGTCGCGGCCAGGATCGCCCCGCTCTCCAACGCCCACCACCGGACCTCCACGAGGTCGTTCTTGATCCGCTCGTACCGCAACGGGTTGTCGCGCCGACTCTCGATGTAGTTCCGGGTATCCCAGCATCCGTTTAGCGTCAGTCCGCACGCCACCACGGCCGACAACAGCGACAGAAGGAAGCCGGCGCGGACCCACGCCGGCCGCAGAAATACTCGAGGCCGGCGACTATCACCGCGAGGATGAACTGGAGCACCAGCAAGAAAATGATGCCGATTTCCTGGAACTCGACGGGATCAATCTCGGCCATGGTCGTGTTCCTTTGCTGCCGCCACCGACCTTCGGTTTGACTTGGTTTCGGTCTGGTATCCTCTGATTCGCTCCGCGGCCCATCCCCTTTCGATACTGCTCACCGATCGAGGGCCCGCGGTCGTTCGGCTCGCTGCCTCAGTCGTTGACCTGCGGCGTGATCGACCGCGCCCCGATCCGGGCCAGGAACCGGGCCTTCTGAGCGGCGCTCAGCTCGTCGGTGAACCGGTGGCGGACCGCCTCGATCCAGCGAATCTTGCGGTCCCCGTAGTCGGTCGCCACGCGCACCAGCACCGGGCCGTTGAACCGCACCGCGTTGGCCACGCTCCCGTCGAGGTCGTCGCCGGGGCCGATCTCCTGGTACGCCACTCCGAACCCCTGCGCCAGCGCCCGGTAGTCGAGCGACGCCAGGTGGGTCGCGGTCGTCCGCCGGTACGCCGGGAGTTGGAGCACCTGCATGTAGTGGTAGGCCCGGTCGTCGAGCACGAACCACTTGACCGGCAAGCCCTCCCGCGCGGCGGTGGACATCTCCTGCATGCCCATCAGGAAGCAGCCGTCGCCGGTCAGGGTGGCGACCACCCGGCCGGGGCACGCCGCCTGGACGCCGATTGCCGCCGGAACGCTCCAGCCCATCGACTGGTTGTCCACCGGGTTGAAGAACGTCCGCGGCCGGCCGACCCGGTAGAACTCGGCCGCCAGGTGCTCGCTGACGGTCACGTCGGTGAGGAGGACCGCGTCCTCGGGGAGTTGCCGCCGCAGCGCGGCGATCAGCGCCAGCGGGTCGATGCCGCACTTGCCCGGGGGGATGCCGCAGAGCGCCTGCGCCTGGTCGAGCTTGAGGTGGCGGATGCGGGCCTGGAGCGCCACGTCGGTCGGCCGGCGCAGCCGGTCGGCGCAGGCGAGCAACCGGCCGAGGAACAGCCCGGCGTCGGCGGGGACGCAAACGTCCGCCGGAATCACCTTGCCGAGGTTGTTCGGGTTGGCATCGACGTGGATCACGGTCTTCGGCCGCGGGTTGCCGTAGAACCCGGTCGAGACCTCGCTGAACTTGACGCCGACCGCCAGGAGACAATTAACCCCGGTCCGCAGCGGGTGCAGCGGGTCGCCCTTGAACGTGCGCTCGGCGACGACCGTGGCGTGCGGCCCGTACCCCCAACCGACCGCCAGCGGGTGCGCGTCCGAAATACACCCCTTGCCGGAGACGCTGGTCGCCACCGGCGCCTGGAGCACCTCCGCGACCGCGGCGAGTTGGTCGCCGTAGTCCATGCACCCGTAACCGGCGTAGATGCCGACGCGGTTCCGCTGGTCACTCAAGAGCGCCACCGCGCGCTCGAACGCCGCGTCGTCGAACGGTAGTGGCACGTCCGCCGGCGGCGGGCAGGAGAACTGCGCGACCTCGATCAAGAGGTTGAACGGGATCGTCACCGCGACCGGCCCCGGCTCGCCAGCGACCGCCAGCCGGAACGCCTGCCGCACCGCGGCGGGTATCTGCCGCACGTCCGTGACCGGCAGCACGCACTTGCAGACCGGCTTGAGCAACCCGACGGTGTCGAGCGAGTGGACCTGGAACGGCCGGTACTTCTCGCCGTTGGCAACGTCGCCGACAATGGCGACGACCGGCGAGGAGTCCAGCAGCGCCTCGCCGAGGCCGGTCAGGGCGTTGGTGATCCCCGGCCCGGGGACGACGCACAGCACCCCCGGCCGGCCGGTGGCGCGGGCGTAGCCGTCGGCCATGCACGCGGCGGCAAACTCGTGCGCCGCCAGCAGGTACGGCACGCCGCGGGCCTTGAACTCGTCCCAGAGTTCGTTCTCCTGCGCCCCTGGTATGCCGAAGACGACGCCGGTGCCCTCGGCCAAAAGCGCCTCGGCGACGGCCCGGGCACCGGTGAACTTGCCGACCACCCAGCCCGGCGGCCGGCGGAAGCGGTCGAGCGGCCCGGCGTCGGCGGTGTGGGTCGTCAGCACGGCGCCGCCGGCCGCAAGTCCTTGCAGCAACCCCCGGCGGGTGAGCGACCAGTCCATGGCGCGGCCTCGGGACGCGGGGCGAGGTCTCCGAAGATGTATCGGCCGCGGGGAGTGTGCGAGTTTGGCGGATCGGGGCGGGATCGGTTCTTGCCCCTTGCCCCTCGCCCCTTGCCACTATCGCTTGCAAGGACACGTGGGGCGGTCTACGATGCAGGTGCCTCTGCGGTGTTCGTGATGAGTCGTGAGCTTTTGGCGGACCGACAACTACCGCATTGGAGACCACTTTAGAATCTGTTCGGGGCTCGCAAGCCCGTCCCCTTCCTCACGGGAGGGACTGTAGCGGGATCCGAAAGCCGAACACGAGGTCTCCATCTTAACTGCGGGTTCCCAGAAGCGGCTCACACGGCACAGGTGGGGGCATTTTTTTTTTCTAGTTGCCGCGGGCCGCTTCGCCACACCCCGTAACCCACGGCGTCTCCACTTCTTCCGTACCGCCGCGGCGATGTGATCGAAACCCGGACCGAAGCGCGGGTGACTTCCGACGCACCCGCGTTCGTCTCGCGGACTGCGCGCAACCTGTTGGCTCGGCATCGCGTACCGGCGTCGAGTCGGTGACACCGCGTTATCACTGGGCGACGTCCGTTTCTTGATTGACACGTCGTCCCGAGAGGCTATCGTTAGCCTTCGACAGAGTTGATACCCGTCCTCGCAAGGGCCAGACCGGATGAGCGAACCCACCGCCGTCCACCCGACCCGACCCGCGGTCCGCCAGGTCTCGACGGCCGGACCCTCTGCTCGGTCGGTCGGGCCGCCTGGACGGCGGTGAGTGCCCGACCGACGCCGACTCGACCCCGACCACAACCCGTTCACACCGACTCGCCCCCCGGGCTCAGGACGACTCCCCCGGGTTGCTGTGGCGATGTCTTGTGAACCACGACCCGGCCGACCGCATGCGCGTAAGGGGCTAGTGGCTCCGGATCTGCCGTAGGGATGCGGCACGGTCTTCGGTCGGCAGGCGGAAATACGCTTCCTCCGCCTGTCGGCGCAGCGGGATTACCGTGCCGGGCCCGTGGGGCCCGCCGGCATGATGCCACAGGGCAACACTGGCCGGGCCGCTCAATGGATTAGAGCGGCCCGGCCACTTCTTTTCCCCCACCTGACTGCCGCGAACCTCCGGGCCTCGGCTGGAATCCGTACCGACTGACTCCTATCTTCGACTGTAAGCCGGGGCCGCCCCCGGCGTCGTCCGACGGAGCCGCCATGCCGACTGACCTTCTTCAACTCGCCCGCGAGCGCGTCGTCGTCCTCGACGGCGCGATGGGCACCAGCCTGCACCGCTACAAGCCGAGGGACAAGGACTGGGGGTACGCCCCCAACGGCAAGTCGCTGCTGAACCTCTCGGACGCCCTCGTCTACACCCACCCGGACTGGATTCGAGAAATCCACCGCGGGTTCTTCGCGGCCGGCTGCGATGGGGTCGAGACGAACACCTTCAACGCCAGCCAGCTCGTGCTCGACGAGTTCGGCATGGGCGATCGGCTGAAGGAGATCAACCGGCTGAACATCCGCATCGCGAAGGAAGTTGCCGCCGAGTTCGCCACCCCGGGCCGGCCGCGGTTCGTGGTCGGCTCCGTCGGCCCCGGCACCAAGATGCCGTCGCTGACCGACCCCGCGATCTACGCTGACTTCGACACGCTCGCCGAGGCGTACCGGCACCAGCTCCGCATCATGATCGAGGAGCGCGTCGATGCCATCCTGATCGAGACGTGCTTCGACGTGCTCCAGGCGAAGTGCGTGGCGATCACCGCCGTCGAGGAGATGAAGCGGGCCGGCGTGCGCTTGCCGCTGATGGTCCAGCTCACGATCATCGACGCCCGCCAGAAGATGTTGCCGGGGACGGACATCCCGGCGGCGCTGGCGGCGCTGGACCCGCTAGACGAGATCGACGTACTCGGCATGAACTGCGGCGTCGGCCCGGACCTGATGCTCGACGGCATCCGCCACCTGAGCCGGCACAGCCGCAAGCTCTTGAGCGTGCTGCCCAACGCGGGCCTCCCCGAGACCCGCGGCGACGAGACGTACTTCCCGCTCGACCCGGCCGGGCTGGCCGACTGGATGGAGCGCTTCGTCACGGAGTTCGGCGTCAACATCATCGGCGGCTGCTGCGGCACCACGCACGAGCACCTTGCCGCCGTGGTGAAGCAGGTGGCCGGCCAAAAGCCCGCCACGCGGACGCCGACATACCTGCCCGTGGTGTCGAGCCTCCAGAGTTCGCAAGACCTGATCGTCGATCAGAAGCCGCTGCTGGTCGGTGAGCGGACGAACACCAACGGTTCGCGGAAGTTCAAGCAGCTCCTCGAAAAGGAGGACTGGCACGGCCTCGTCGAGATCGCTCAGGAGCAGGAGCGTGAGGG
The DNA here is from genome assembly GCA_035699305.1 of Fimbriiglobus sp. Taxonomy (GTDB): domain Bacteria; phylum Planctomycetota; class Planctomycetia; order Gemmatales; family Gemmataceae; genus DASSAT01. The sequence goes on from DASSAT010000651.1 coordinate 5,443, forward strand.
CGTCCACATGCTCGATGTGTGCGTGGACTACGTCGGCCGCGACGGCGTCCGCGACATGAAGGAGGTCATCAAGCGGTACAACGCCGTCCTGACCAAGCCGCTGATGCTCGACAGCACCGAGGTGCCGGTGATCGAGGCCGCGCTGAAGATGTGCAGCGGCAAGACGATCATCAACTCGATCAACCTGGAGGACGGCCGCAAGACGCTCGACCCGAAGACGAAGCTCGCCAAGAAGTACGGGGCCGCCCTGGTCGCACTGACCATCGACGAGAAGGGCCAGGCCGACACCGCCCAGTGGAAGTTCGAGGTCGCCGCCCGCATCTACGACATCGTCGTCAACGAGTACAAGGTCCCGCCGTCGGACCTGATGTTCGACACCCTCGTCTTCCCGCTGTCCACCGGCCAAGAGCAGACCCGCAAGAGCGCGATCGCAACGTTCGAGTCGATCCGCCTCATCAAGAAGGGCCTTCCCGGGGCGCTGACCCATCTCGGGCTGTCGAACTGTTCGTTCGGCCTGTCGCCGTACACCCGGCAGGTGGTGAACAGCGTCTACCTGCACCACGCGCTGGAGTATGGCCTCGACTCGGCGATCCTGCACGCCAGTAAAATCCTCCCGCTCGCCCAGATCGACGAGAAGGGGAAGGAACTCGCCCGCCGACTGCTGTTCGACGAGCGGGCGTTCGACGCGGCGGGTAACTGCACCGAAGACCCGCTCCAGATGCTGATTGAGCATTATGCCGACAAGAAGACGGAGTCGAAGAAGGGCCAGTCGCTCGGGGACACGGTCGAGGAGCGGCTCAAGAACGCGATCATCCAGGGTCGCCGCGAGTCGCTCATCGCCGATTTGGACGCGGCGCGCGAGCGGTACTCGCCCATCGACATCATCAACAAGGTGCTGCTGGACGGAATGAAGGTGGTCGGCGACCTGTTCGGCAGCGGGCAGATGCAGTTGCCGTTCGTACTCCAATCCGCGGAGGTGATGAAGGCGGCCGTCGCGTACCTCGAACAGTTCATGGAGAAGGTCGAGGGCGCCGAGAAGGGCAAGATCGTCCTCGCCACGGTCAAGGGCGACGTCCACGACATTGGCAAGAACCTGGTGGACATCATCCTGACGAACAACGGCTACAAGGTGTACAACCTCGGCATCAAGCAGCCGGTGGACGCGATGATCGCGGAGTACCAGAAGGCGGAGGCCGACGCGATCGGCATGTCTGGCCTCTTGGTGAAGTCCACGGTCATCATGAAGGAGGACCTGGTCACGCTCAACGAGCGCGGCCTGAACCCGCCGGTGATCCTCGGCGGGGCGGCGCTGAACCGCCGGTACGTCGAGCAGGACTTACGGGCGATCTACAAGGGCCAGCTCTTCTACGGCGAGGACGCCTTCGACGGGCTGCGGATTATGGACCAACTCGCCGCCCGGAAGAAGATCGCCAGCGTCGGCAGTGTCGCGCTGAAGGGCGTCGTCGAGGCGGCCCGAACTGTCGTGGTCGAGCGGGGAACGATCGAGCCCGCGACGCACCGCGATGTGATCGGTAAGGTGCGAGACGCGGGCTTGCCACGGGGTAACGGCTGCTGCCCCGTCCACGACGCCGCGCACGCTGCCAGCCAAGTGCGCCGGTCGCCGACGCTGCCGAAGGCACCGGACCTACCGGCCCCGCCGTTCCTCGGCAGCCGGGTGCGGACCGACTTCCGCGTCGAGGATGTGTTCGCGTTCCTCAACGAGCGGACCCTGTTCAGTACCCAGTGGCAGTTCGTCAAGGGCGGCGTCGATCCGCAGGAGTACGACCGCCAGATGCGCGAGGTCGCTCAGCCCGCGCTGGAACGGCTCAAGACCATGTGCCTGAGCGAGAACCTGTTGCGGCCGGCCGTCACCTACGGGTTCTTCCCGGCGGCCTCCGACGGCACCACGCTGACCGTCTACGAGGACGACCGCCGCACCCCGCGGCAGACGTTCGCGTTCCCGCGGCAGCCGTTCGGCGAGTTTCTGTGCCTGGCAGACTACGTCGAGCCGCCGCGGGACGGGAAGGCGGTCGATCACGTCGCCTTCATGGCAGTGACGGTCGGCCACGAAATCAGCAAGCGCACGAAGCAGCTTTACGACTCCGGCCAGTACCAGGATTACCTGTTCCTGCACGGTCTTAGCGTGGAGTCGGCCGAGGCGTTGGCCGAGTTGTTCCACCGCGACCTGCGCCGCGAGTGGGGCATCGCCGGGCAGGACTCGCCGGACGTCCGCAAGCTGTTCAAGGGGCACTACCGCGGCAAGCGGTACAGCTTCGGCTACCCGGCCTGCCCGGACCTGGCGGACCAGGCGGGGCTGTTCCAACTGATCGACCCGACGCGGGTCGGGATCACCCTGACCGAGCAGTATCACCTGGAGCCGGAGCAGTCCACGACGGCGATCGTGGTCCACCACCCGCAGGCGAAGTACTTCGTCACCGAGCGGACCGCCGAGGCCGGCTGCGGGACGGCTTAAGAGGAACGAACCACAGAGTCACAGAGGACACCGAGGGAAGAAACACAGAGGAAGATACAAAAGTTCAAGATTCAGTTGGGAAGCGGGCTGTTGGTCTTCTTTCCCACTCTGAATCTTGTTCTATTCTCTTCTCTGTGTGCCTTCTCTCGGTGTCCTCTGTGACTCTGTGGTTCGTTCTCTGATGTCCGAACCGGCCATCCACATCGACGGGCTGCGGGTCGCCTACGGCTCGTTCGTCGCCGTCAACGGGCTGGACCTGCACATCCGCCGGGGCGAGCTGTTCGGGCTGCTCGGCCCGAACGGGGCCGGCAAATCGACCACCATTCGCGTCCTGATCGGCCAGCGGCGGCCGACCGCCGGGCGGGTCTCCGTCCTCGGCCACGACGTGGTCCGCGACTGGGCCGCGATCAAGCCGCTCTTCGGCTACGTCCCGGACCGGGAGAACCACTTCGAGGAGTTCACCGGCCGGCGGAACCTGGAGTTCTTCGCCCGGCTGTACAACGTCCCCCGGCTGCGGGTGCGCGACTGCCTGCGACTGGTCGAGTTGGAGGAAGCGGCCGACGTGCCGGTCCGCGGCTACTCGCTCGGCATGCGCCGCAAGCTGCTGCTGGCCCGGGCGCTGCTGCACGAGCCGACGGTGCTGTACCTGGACGAGCCGACGGCCAACCTGGACATCCGGTCGGCGGAGGTGGTCCACCGCATCCTCCGGGAGCGCGTTGCCGCCGGGGCGACGGTGGTGCTGACCACCCACGACATGGACGAGGTGGAGAAGATCTGCGACCGGGTCGGCATCATGTGCAAGGGGAAACTCGTCGCCCTCGACTCGCCGCTGGCGCTGCGGAGCGCCCACACCGAGCGGAAGGCGGACGTGATTCTCGACACCGGCGAGCGGCTGGCGTTCGACCTGGACGCCGACACCGACCG
>DASSAT010000652.1:0-5735 GCA_035699305.1 Fimbriiglobus sp.
GGGGGGCGGGGGGGGGGGGGGGGCGGAGAGCTTCACCAGCCACGGGCATCGTTCCCGACTCATTAGGCTTACCCCCCACCCTAACCCTCCCCCCCAAGGGGGGAGGGAACAAGAGGGTGGTCGCCGGGGCGCTGTTTGTGATCGCCGCTTACTTCCTGTTCGCCCACGGCTGCCACGGACCGGACGAGGACCACGAGCCGACTGTCGCGCCCATCCCCCGCCAGAAGAGATGATCCGCAGATTCCGCAGATGACACAGATTAGAAGACAGAGAAGACGGTTGAGTTAAGAGGCCGATCTCTTCTGCTCAACTCTTCTGTCTGTCTTCGAATCTGTGTCATCTGCGGAATCTGCGGATCATCTCTTACCGCGTCCGCGGGACCTGCATCGGGATGACCATGTCGAACATCTTCTTCATCTCGGCCGGCCGGCCGTCCTTGTAGTCCAGCTTGAACGTCATCTCCGAGAGGCCCTTCCAGGCGTCGATCAGCCGCGGGTCGTCCGGGCCGTCGAACTGGCCGACCGTCACCAGGCTCTCGGTCCGGTAGTGCAGCACGAACGCCTCGAACGGGTGCGGCTGCATCTTCTCGTGCCGCAGCGCCTGGGCCAGGGTACGGGCGTTGGTGGCAGTGACCTCTAGCCACCGGGCCGCGTCGTCTTGGCCGAAGAGCTTGTCGAACACCGTCCCGTCGTCGGCCTTGCCCTGGACCTGGGTCGGAACGACGAACCGCTTGACCATCAGCGTCCACGGCTTGTGGGCCTTCAGCAGGCTCAGCTCCTCAGCCTCGTTGAGCTTGACCACGGCCGGGTCGATGGTCGGCTCGCCGGTGCCGCCGCGGCGGACCGCCGGGTTCGGCGCGGTCATGGCGGCGGCGAACGGGTTGATGTAGGCGGCCTCCGGCTGAGCCCCGCGGGCGATGAACGCCGTGTCCATCAGCCGCTTGTCCGCTGGCGGCGGCCACCGGCGGACGGCGTCCAGCGCCTTGCGGGCGGCGTCCATGCTCGGGAATCCGCCCAGCAGCACCGCCCACTGCTCCGGGTAGCGGACGATCGGCACCCGGACCTTGACCTCCGTGTCGATGAACTCGATCCCCTCGGCGGCGGCCTTGGCCTTCATCTGCTCGCGCACCGCCAGGAACGGAGCCTGCTCCTTCTCCAACTCCTCCTTCGCCCGCTTGCGCCGCTCCATCTCCTGCTGCCGCTCCTCGGCGCCCCACTCGAACAGGTACGCCCCGGCGTTGTGGGTCTTGCGGATCTCGGCGGCCAGGGTCTCGGCCAGCTTGTGCGACTCGGGGCCGGAGTAGCTCTTGATGCAGATCATCCACGGCCCGAGGTCCGCCCGGACGTACCACGGGTGGGCGGCGGCCGGGTGGGCGGCGGCCGGGTGGGCGGCGGCCGGGTGGTCCGGCGGCGCGGGGGGCTGGGCCGGCTGCGCGGCGGACGGCGGCGTCTCCCGGCCAGCGGCGAACTGGGCGACCGCCGTTGCCTGCATGGCCGCGGCCCCGGCCAGGCCCAACCCCAACATGATCCCCCGGCGCATGTCGCACCTCCTTCGCTCGCGTCGGATCGCACTGTTCCGTCCTGGGGCGGGGGCAATACCATGAGAAGGGCGACCTCGCCAGAGGATTTTCTGGCGAAGACAACCCCTCCCCCCAACCCCCTCCCCGAAGCGGGGAGGGGGAGCAGAAGTCTTTCTGTCTCCCCTCTCCGCTTCGGGGAGGGGCCGGGGGAGGGGTGGCCGCCGGGACGCCGAACCCGGTGTCGGCCGGTGGCGTATCAGGAGTTAGGGTGACCCGCGACCACGACCCCCGCGACCGGCCGTCCGACGAGGACCTGCTCGCCCGGTTGCAGGCCGGCCAGCGGGACGTGTTCGGCACCCTAGTCCGCCGGTACGAGCGGGAGCTGTACGGCTACCTCCGACGGTACGTCGGCGACGACGACCTTGCGGCTGATGTGTTCCAGAACACGTTCGTCCAGGTGTTCGTCAAGATCGGGCAGTACCAGCCCGGCCGGCCGGCCCGCCCCTGGCTGTACGCGATCGCCACCAACCAGGCGATCGACGCCCTGCGCCGCCGCAGCCGCCGGGCCGACACCCGGGCCGACCCGCTGCTGGGCGGCGACGACGGCGACGAGTCCGCCCGGCCGCTCTTCGAGGTGTTGCGCGACCGCGAGCCGGGGCCGGTCGAGCAGGCCGAGGGGGCGGAGCTGCGGCAGCTGGTCCGCGACGCGGTGGACCGGCTGCCGGACCTGCTGCGGCAGGTGGTGGTGATGGCCTACTTCCAGGGGCTTCGCTACCAGGAGATCGCCGACGCCCTGGACATCCCGCTGGGGACGGTGAAGTCTCGGCTGCACGCGGCACTGGCGAAGTTGACCGAGCAGTGGGAGGGGGCAGCCGACCCGGCTAACCCCGAGCGGTAGCGAGGGGGTGGACGGCAATGGACGACGACCTGCTAATCGCGTACACCCTGGGCGCCCTCGATCCGGCCGACCGGGCGGCGGTGATGGCCCACCTCGCCGTTCACCCGGAAGACGCGGCCAAGGTGGACCGCCTGCGCCTGGCCCTGCGGCCGCTGGAGGCCGACCGCGACGGCTACGACCCGCCCCGCGGGCTGGCCGCCGCCGCCCTCGCCCGCACCGCCGAGTACCTCGTCGCCAACGGTCTGACCCGCGCCGAGTCGGAGCTGGAGGAGCCGCGGCCGATCCCGCCCACCGTCGTCCGCCGGCCGGACGACGAGCCGGTCTTCCCCATCTGGTGGCGGCGGGCGGACGCGCTGGTCGCCGCCGGGATCGCGTTCCTGGCGTTCGGGCTGTTGGCCGCCGGCATCGGGCGGCTGCGGCACGACGCCCAGGTCGCCGCCTGCCAGGACGGGCTACGCGGGCTGCACGCCGCCCTGACCGAGTACAGCGACACCCGCGACGGCCGCTACCCCGAGGTCGGCACCCGCCGGGTGCCGGTCGCCGGGGCGTTCGCCGCCGAACTGTCCCGCAGCGGCAACCTCCCGCCGGGCCGGCCGTTCACCTGCCCGGTGGCGACGACCGCCGTGGCGGTTGCCGACCCGCGCGCCGTCCCGGCGGTCGGGTACGCCTACACGCTCGGATACGTCGGGCCGGGCCATCAGGTGATCGGGCTGCGGCGGTCGGACGCCCCGGGCGGCGTGTCCGACTGGACCGCGGTCGCCGCCGACCTGCCGCCGCTGGGCGACCGACCCGCCCACGACCGGGGCCAGAACGTTCTGTACCTCGGCGGCATGGTCCGGTTCGCCACCACCCCCGCCGTCGGGATCAACGGCGACGACATCTACCACAACGACGCCGGTGTGGTCCGCGCCGGGCTTCACGTCTTCGACGCCTCCCTCGGCCGGCCGACCGACGTGCCGTAGAGACCGAACCGCCGGTTGAGATGGGTCGCCATTTCGCCCGGAGCGCAATCGGCTCGGCTGTCAGCTGAGTTCTTTGCGGCCGGCGGAGGAGGCGGAATCCCACTCTCTAACAAAGTGCAGAAGTTACTCTTCGCGTTGGGTGCCGTGTGTTACAATTCCGCCGACCGTGAGACCCTGCGCCTCCGGTCCGTCCGTGCGCGAGGTGCGCCTGCGGTGAAGCGGATCATCCGACTCCGGGGAATCAGCGGCCTGTTCAAGGGCCACGTCTGGGAGCACGACGCGCTGCTGCGCGCCGGCCGGCTCGGCGCGCTGGAGATCGTCCTCGACGACAGTTCGGTCAGCCGCAAGCACGCCGAGGTGCGCGCCGGACTGGACGGCCACTGGACCGTCCGCGACCTGGGGAGCACCAACGGCACCTACGTCAACAACGTCCGCATCCCCGCCGACGAGGACGTGCCGCTCAAGCCGCGCGACGTGGTGCAGTTCGGCAAGGTGGCGCTGCTGGTCGAACTGGTGGACGCGACCCTCGACGGCCCGTCGTCGGATCAACTCGTCGTCGCGGCGGCCGCCCGGTCGTCCTACGACGAGGGCGTCCGGCGGATGGCGTTCGACCGCCACAGCATGCCCCGGGCCGGCGAGGAACTCTTCGCCCTGCTCAAGGCCGGGCACCATCTGGTCCACCTGGAGAGCGAGGACCAGCTCCTCCACTCGATCCTCAACGATGCGGTCAGCGTGCTCGACGCCCAGCGCGGGGTGATCGTCCTGGCCGATGGCGACGGGCCGGAGCCGAGACTCCGACTGCGGGCGCTGGCGGTCGGCGGCCAGGAGTCCAAGGGCCGGTTCCACTTCAGCAAGCGGCTGACGACCCGGTGCTTCGCCCAGGGCGAGTCGGTCCTCTTCCAGAACGTGCAGAACGACCAGGAGCTGATGACCCAGAGCATCGCCGACGGGGCGATGTCGAGCGTCCTGTGCGTGCTGCTGCGTACGCCGCGGAAAAAGCTCGGGGTGCTGCACCTGGACCGCGGGTTCTTCCAGGAGCCGTTCACCGAGGACGACCTGCTGCTGGCCGACGCGATGGCCGCCCACGTGTCGGCTGGGATCGAGTGCGCCCAGCTGTTGCGCAAGCAGCGGGACATGTTCCAGCGGACGATCATGATGCTGGCCCAGGCGGTCGAGCTGCGCGACGAGTACACCGGCGGTCACACCAGCCGGGTGACGCGGTACGCGGTCATGCTGGCCGAGAAGCTGGAGCTGCCCGAGGACCAGGTCGAGCTGGTCCGGTTCGGCACTCCGCTGCACGACATCGGCAAGCTCGGCGTCCCGGACGAGATCCTGCGGGCGCCCCGGCGGCTGACGCCGGACGAGTTCGCCACCATGCAGAAGCACACCACGCTCGGGGCGAAGTGGCTGGCCGGCATCCCGGACTTGCACCCGGTCATCCCGATCGTCCGGCACCACCACGAGCGGTGGGACGGGACTGGCTACCCGGACCGGCTGGCGAAGGACGACATCCCGCTGGTGGCGCGGATCGTGGCGGTGGCTGACGCCTTCGACGCGATGACCAGCCCGCGGCCGTACTACGAGAACCGGCAGGGCCGGTCGCCAGCGGCGGCGTTCGACGAGGTGGAGAAGCAGTCCGGCCGGCAGTTCGACCCGCGGGTCGCGGCCGCGTTCCTGGAGAGCAAGGACCAGGTGGTCCGCATCATGGCCGAGTTGATGCCGGACTCCGCCCAGTTGACGCTCGCCACCAGCGGGGCGGCGACGATGATCGGCATCGACACCCCGCCACCGGCCCCGTTCGACTCCGCCATCTCCACCGAGCACCCGATCCTCTGACCCCTGGGACCGCGGCCGTCCCGGCCGCTCTTGCTGGGCGGGACCAGGTCCATTAGCGGCGCGGCAACACTCCGACGTGTTTAGCAAGAGCGGCCGGGACGGCCGCGGTCCCAGGGGAAGCATTCACCCCCCCCAGTTGCCGCTCGGCCATGTCTGATCTTTCACCGGCGCCAGCACCGCTTGCACGTCGGCCAGCAGTTCCCGGTCGATCGGCTCGCGCAGCGCCCGCAGATTGACCTCCAGCTCCGACCGCTTCGCGGTGCCGGTGATCGTGCTCGGGATGCGCCCCTCGGCGAGGCAGAACTGCATCCCCAGGAAGCTGACGTCTGCTCCGCGGTCGCGGCACAACTCGGCCGCCCGCCGGCACGCGGCCTTGACCGGTTCCGGGGCCGGGTGCCACGGCGGTGGCCCCTGGTTGGTCAGCAAGCCCATCGACAGCGGGCTGGCGTTCAAGAGGCCGACGCCGTACCGCGCCGCCGCCGGCAGCAGTTCCGTCAGCAGCCGGGTGTTCTGCAACGAG
>DASSAT010000653.1:0-20960 GCA_035699305.1 Fimbriiglobus sp.
CGCCCCGACCGGTGGAGCAAGAGCGGCCGGGACGGCCGCGGTCCCAGGAAAAGAATTACTTCGTCTCCGGCTTGGCTGCCGTCCGCAGTCCTTCGCCCTGCACCTGGAGTCCCAGCCGATGTTCCTTGCCGGTCGTCACCAGCTTGACCAGCACCGGCGTCCAGCCGGTAGCGAGTTCGGTCTCGACCTTCGCGTCCACCGCCCGCGGGTCCGTGGTCGTCGGCTTCTCGTACACCTGCTTGCCGCCGATCGTCACCCGCACCGCGTCGTCGGCGGTCAGGTGCAGCGTCACCTTCTGGCGGCTCGGCGAGTAGACGTAGGTCAGCGCGTAGGCGGCACTCTCGCCCTCGGGGAGGACCGGTGTCAGGTCCAGCTTCCCGCCCGGCTCGACCGCCCGCGGCTGCCAGGCGGAGGTCTTGCCGGCCGGGTCCAGGTCCAGCTCGACCGGCTCCTTCTTGCGGAGGTCCGGCTTGAACCCGACCGCTACCTGGAACTCCAGGGCGGCACCGCGCAGCGATTCCTGCGCGGACCGGCTCTTGAGGAACGCCAGCAGGTCGATGAACTGGTCGAAGCTGAGCTGGGCGACGGCGTTGTCCGGCATCAGCGACAGTTTGGACGGTTTGATCTCGTCGAGGTCGCCCTTGGCGATGCGCACGTCCCGGCCGCTGGCCTCGCGGATGACCACCTCCTTGGCAGTGTCGGTGACGCGCAACCCCTCGAACACCTGGCCGTCCAGCGTGACCGCCTTGTACGACTGATAGCCCTCCTTGATCTCCTTGCTCGGCGCGACGATGGCTTCCAGCACCTTCTCGGTGGTGTGCGTGTCCCACAGCCGGCTCAGATCCGGGCCGACGCTGCCGCCGACCCCCTCCATCCGGTGGCAGGTGGCGCAGGCGAGCAGCTTGGTGTTCAGGTACAGCTCCTTGCCCTTCTTCGGGTCGCCCTTGGCGACGACCAACTCGCGGATCTCCTGGAACCTCGCCGGGTCCAGGGCCAGGAGCAGCCCGCCCTTCATGACCTCGGCGTGGAGCTTCGCCACGGCCGGATCGGCGGCGAACCGCTTAAGCGCCTCGGTCACGCGCGGGTACAGGTCGCGCGGCAGCTTGTGGGCGACGTACCGCTCGCCGACGAGCTTCGCCCCGTCCTTGGTGGCGCCGAGGACGACTACCGCTTCGGCCAGCAGACCCGGGTCGGACTGGTCGAGCAGCTTGACGGCGACGGGCCGGGCCTTCGACGGGGCGACCTGGGCCAGAGTGCGCAGTGCCTCGGCCTTGAGCGCGGCCGGTTCGGACCGGTTGAGCAGATCGACGAGCGCCTTCGCCACTCCGGCCCCGCCCGCGGCCCCCAGAGCCTTGAGGACGGCGCTGCGCTCGGACACCGTTCGCTCGGGGTCGGCCAGCATCGCGGTCAGCTTCGGCGACGCGGCGGTCAGCTTGGCTTCCTCGACCGCTTGCAGGGCGACCAGCCGGGTGTTGGCGTCCGGGGAGTCGAGCAGGCCGATCGTCCAGTCCACCGCCTTGCGGTCGGACAGGGTGCCGGTGGCGGCCAGCACCTCCAGCCCGGCGATGGCGACGGCCGGTTCGCTGGAGTGGGCGGTCACGTAGGTGGCCATCGGGTCCATCGCCAGCGGCGGGTCGAACAGGTAGTTGGTGTACGACCGGACGAGTTCGGCCCGCCAGTCGGCAGTCAGGTTCGGGGTGGCAAGCATCCGCGGCAGTGCGTCGGCGGCGGGGCGGGTGCGGAAGGCTGTGAACGCGGCCGCCGCCTTGGCGATGTCGGCCCGCTGGCCCGTGCCGGCCAGCGCGACCAGGGCGTCCATCCCAGGCTTGCCGAGCTTCTCGATCGCTCGGATGTAGCCGTCGGTCAGGAAGGCGTCCTTGCCGTCGTCGGCCCGGTAGGCGTTGACCAGGGCGTCGGTGGCGGCGGCGCTGTTGACTCGGGCCAGCGCCAGCGCCGCGACCCGGCGGACCGCTGGTTCATCGTCGCCCAGGAGTTTCGCCAGCGCCTCGTGGTTGCGGCGGTCCTTCGGCTTACCGTGGTGCCCCAGCCCCTCCGCGGCGAGCCGGCGCGTGTCCGCGTTGGTGTCGTTGAGCAGCAGGCGGAACAGGTCTTCCACAACCGGCGACCAGTGGGCCTGGAGCACGCCGAGGGCGGCGAGTCGGCCGTCGGCGTCGTACCCGCCGGAGACGAACACGCGCAGCACCGCGTCCCGGGCCTTCAGCCCGCGGCGGACCAGTTCCTTGCGGGCGACGACGCGGTCGGTCAGGTCCGGGGCGTCGAGCTTGAGGGCGAGCTTGGCATCGGACAGCTGGAGCAGTTCAGCCCAGCTGTTCAGCCCGCGGAGCTGGATGGCGGGGGAGTCCGTCGTGCCGACCCACTTGACGCGGTAGATGCGGCCGTGGGCGCCGTCGCCGGAGAGCCGGCCGGCCCCGCCGGAGTCGGTCCGCCAATCGCAGACGTAGATCGCCCCGTCCGGCCCGGTGACCATCTGGCACGGGCGGAACAGCGGGTCGTCGCTCTTGAGGAACTCGAACTCGTGGGTAACTGCGAACGTGGCGCCCTTCGGCGCGATCTTGTAGGCGCGGACCAGCTTGCGGAAGACGTCCGGGTAGTACATCAGCCCGCGGTACTTCTCTGGCAGGTGGGTGTCGTGGTAGATGAGCACCCCGGCTGGGGAGCCGCGGCCGGTCTTGAGCATCGGCGCGACCTTGCCCGGCAGCTCGCCGGCGATAGCGCCGCGGAAGTGGTCCGGCCGACAGCACCGCGCCCCGCCCCGCAGCCGCCACCCGTAGTCCACCCCCTCAGCGACGTGAACCAGCCGACAGCCGGTGAACTTACTGCCGTCCTCGTTGTCGTTGTCGGCGTGGAACCAGTTGTACCGGTCGTCGTAGGCGAGGTCGCGGTACGGGTTGCGGTAGCCGATGGAGAACGCCTCCATCTCGGAGCCGTCCGGGTTGCAGCGGAAGACCGCCCCGGTCCGCAGCACGGTGGCCCGGCTGCCATCAGACCCCTCGACGTAGTTGTCGTCGTCGCCGCTGGTGATGTAGAGCTTGCCGTCGAGGCCGATGGTCAGCCCCGAGACCTGGTGGTGGTGGAAGCCGCAGAACCCCTGCGCGATGACCTCGCGGATGTCCCACGGTCCGCCGGGGTGGGACTGCTTGTAGCGGCGGACGGTGCCGCGGCCGCTGGTGTACAGCCAGCCGTCGTGGTAGAGGAGGCTGGACGGCAACTCCTCGGCGATGATGATCTCGGCCTTGTCGTAGGTCCGCGTGGCTGGGTTGTACCGCAGTTTCTTCACCGGGTCGGTGACGAACTTCCGCATGGTGGCGACCTGCCGTTTCGAGCCGTCGCGGTAGCGGAAGGTCTCCATGAACTCGTACCACCGGCCCTGAGTCACCGGATCGACGGCCCACTCCAGGACATACAGGGTGCCGTCCGGGGCGAAGGTCATGCCGACCGGGTTGACGACGACGGGGTCGGTGGCGACGATCTCGACCTTGAACCCCTCCGGCGCGTACAACCCCTTGAGCTTGGGGTCGAACGTCCCCTGATCGACGTACTTGATCGGGAAGGGGGCCGGTTTTGGCGGCGACTGAGGCTGAGCGAACTCGGCGGGGGGAGCGGGCGGAGCGGCGGACGCGGTGGCGGCGAGGAGGCCGCCGAGGCAGATGAGGAAACAGCGCATGGTGGGAAGAGGGCAGCGGGTGGGTGGGATGGTGAGGATGTGTGGAAGTTAGCTCTTGTGACGCCGTGTGGTCAAGCACATTTCGGTGATGCGGGGTGTTCCGGCGGCCCGGGCGCGGGCGGGTTGGCCCGAGTTCAACGGTCGGGACCGGCAGTGTGGGGACGGGGACAGCGCGTCTTGTCGGCGTACAGGATTCCGCTAAAGTACGGGAGTCCGGCCGGGGTAGCTCAGCGGTTAGAGCAATCGCTTCATAAGCGATGGGTCGCCGGTTCAAGTCCGGCCCCCGGTACTCTGCAAGTCCTATCCCCAAAGAAGCCGAGCGCGCTCCCTGGTCAAGAGGGGCCGGGCGCGTGTTGTCCGCAGGCTTCTGCGGCGGTACGATCCTTCGGCATGACCGCCCACTGGGGCATCACCGGCCAGGGCGGCGTCACCATGCCGAGCAAGGGCCGGGTCGTCTTCCGACCGTTCACCGACGAAGAAACAGCCGCCCTCGGCGAGTCCGGCGTGCAACTCCTCGTCCCGGACACCCGCGACATCTACCTGAACGACGGCGCCTACTGGCGGAACGTCCCCCGGCGAGTCTGGGACTACACCCTCGGCGGCTATCAGGTACTCAATGAAGTGGCTCAGCTACCGCGAGCGGTCAATCCTCGGCCGCGGGCTGACCGTGGACGAGGTCGCCCACGTGCGCGACACCGCCCGGCGAATTGCCGCGTTGCTGCTGCTCGGGCCGGAGCTGGATGAGAACTACGCCGCGGTGACGGCCGACCGGGCCGCTTGGCCGACGGACCCGGCGCCTGCCAGCGCTCGCCGGTAGTGGTTGGGTTTGGAGGCCCACTTGGTGAACGTGAAATCCAGCAACCATCGCCATCCAGTCCCGAGTTGTTGCCTACCGACTTACAGGGCGGATCACTCGGTCAGCTGAGCGGCGTATTAGACCTGGCCATAATCATTCGTGAGCCGATTATACCGACGACTAACAGAATCGCTCTCGGATACTAGCTGCAACTCTCCAACTCTTCACTCACTTATACCCGTTTCGTCGGTAAGTCATCCAGGCCCACATTACGATTTCAGCACTGCGCTCATACCACACATGAAATAGTCGAACAGGCTGAAATGCCTGGAAATCCCTTGAAAAACACGAGGAATGCTGCTACACTAAAAATCGTTCATTGCGATAAATTGAAACTACGACAAGTGTTTAATGAATAGCCTCGTCAATGAATATCACCCACGTCCCCCATCTCTACAGCGGGTATCCGAAGGAGGCCGCTCGCCCCATGCCGTGATTCATCCGATGCCACATATATTTTTGTTTAAAGCGATAGTAATTATGACCATAACGAGAAAAATTGCATCTAACACGATTTCCCGGAACTGTCTCGGGATGCCCTAGGTCAGATGAACAACTTATGTCGTCACTTGCACCAGCAAAGATCGGGTCGGTGGCAGGCGCGAGTTCGTCGCCCATTCGCGTGCGCGCGGACGGCGTCCGAACGGCCGTGACAGCAGCGCTGCTGTCGGGTGTCGTGCTGTGGTCGTACTGGCCGACGCTCGCCGACATGGCGGAGCGATGGCGGACGGACCCGCAGTACTCGCACGGCTTCCTGGTGCCGCTGTTCTCGGCCTACCTCCTGTGGTCGCGGCGGGGTCGCATGTCGGGGCAGCTCCGGGGGAACTGGGCCGGGGTCGGCATCACCGTCGCCGGCCTGGCCCTGCGGGCGCTCGGCGCGATCGCCTTCGTGGGCTGGTTCGAGGCTGTCTCCCTCCTCGTCTGCCTTGCCGGCGTGGTCGTCACGCTGACCGGCTGGACCGGCCTGCGATGGTCCGCCCCGGCGATCCTGTTCCTCGCGTTCATGGCCCCGCTGCCGTATGCCGTGCAGACCTCCATGAGCGCGTCCCTCCAGCGGATCGCCACCAAGTCGAGCACCTACCTGCTGGTGACCGCGGGCGTCCCGGCGGTCTCGGACGGCAACGTGATCGTGCTGAGCAACGACACCCGGGTCGGGGTGGTCGAGGCGTGCAGCGGCCTGGGGATGCTGGTCACGTTCTGCGCGCTGTCGGTCGCGGTGGTGCTGCTGCTGCGGTCGGAGCCGGTCTGGGCCAAGGTCGTCGTGGTGCTCAGCACCGTCCCGGTCGCGGTGGCGGTCAACGTGGTCCGGATCACCGTGACCGGGTTCCTGTACGACCAGTCGCATGATGAGTGGGCACGGTGGGTGTTCCACGACGTGGCCGGGTGGCTGATGATGCCGCTCGCGGTCCTGATGTTCTTCTCCCTCCTCTGGCTGACCCACCGGATCGTCGTGCCCACCCGGCCGGCGGTCCGGTAGCTCGGAGCGGTTCCGGTCGGCGTCGGCAGCTCCGCGCGGGGGCCGCCGACGCCGCAAGGTCGGAGTGACGCGCACGAGGCAAAGTCATGGCGGGCGACAAAGACGTCTCCACCCCCGGTAACGGCGGGGGTACTCCCGGAAGCCCCGCGGCGGGCGTCAGCTTCAACACGGTCCGCGCCGCGTTCCGGCGGCGGCCGTGGCTGACCGCCGGGGCCGTGCTGGCGGCCGCGGTCGTCGGCGTGGTCGTCTGGCTGGTGCTGCCGGTGCCAAAGATGACCGGGTACGCCCTCTTCCTGATTCACTCGCGCCCGCAGTACATCCTCAACCCGCACGAGAGCCAGGACTTCAACCTCTACCGACAGAGCCAGGGCGCGATGATCAAGAGCCGCCTGGTCCTCAACGCCGCCCTCTCGGAGAAACCGGCTATGGGGCGCGCGCAAGTGCTGGACGGCGAGAACGACAAGATCACCGCCCTGGAGAAGAAGCTGACGGTGGACTTCAAGTCCGGGCAGGAGTTCATGCGGCTGTCGATCGAGGGGGACGACGCCGCCGAGTTGACGCTCATCCTGGACGCCGTCTCCAAGTGCTACCTGGACCATGTGGTCAATAACAAAAAGAACTCGGACCGCAACCGGCGGGATAAGTTGCTCGAGCTTCAGAAGTCTCTCCAGACCGACATCACGGCCGCGATCAACCGGCTGAAGCGCCAGAGCGAGGAGGAGAACTCGTTCGGCGTCGATGAGAAGGGCGACTTCACCCGGGCGCGGAAGGCCAAGTTGACGGACAACCTGTTAGAGGTCGAAGCGAAGCTGCAACGAGCGAAGCTGGAGTTGCAGTTGCTCGGCGACCCCGACCGAATGGCCACCACGCTCACGGCGGTCGCCGGAGTCGTGGGCAGTGTGGTCCCCCGCGACGGGCTGAGTCTGGTGGCTCTGCCGCCGGGCACCAACCTGGCGGGCGCGATCGCCGACCGCCTCCGCGAAGACACCGAGTACCAGGAGACGCGACGGGAGCGGGACCGGCTCAAGACGCTGGTGGAGGTGTCCAAGCGGTTCGCCCAACCAGGGGCAACCCCTCCCAGCCTCGTGGCGTTCGAGCGAGACTTGCAGGCCAAGAAGGCCATTTGCGAGGCACGGGAGGCCCAGGCCCGCACGGACGCCGAGGCCCAGCTCAAGCAGGCGGCCCTCCGGGGCCTTGCCGCGGCCCGAACCCGGCTCCAGGCCGAGGTGGCGATGAACCAGGCGTTGAAGGACAGCTTCGACAAGGAACTCAAGGAACTGTCCGGTGGGTTCCGGCGGCTCCCGAGCGATCGGTTCGAAGCCGAGCTGGCGAGGAAGGAACTGGAGGACAAGCAGAAGCTCTTGCAGCAAACGCAGACCGAGCTGACCACCATTCAACTGGAGGCCGAGGCCCCGGACCGCGTCATCAAGCTGGAGCGGGACGTCGTCCAGGGGAGCGAGGGGTACAAGCGGGTCAAGTACACCGGGGTGGCGGTGCTCGCCGCCCTCGTGCTCGGCCTGGGCGCGCTCATCCTGTTGGAGAAGCGGAACCCGCGGGTCCTGGACGGCCGGCAGGTGACGGGCGAACTGGGCGTCCCGCTCATCGGCGTCCTCCCCGCTCTGAAGCCCGAGGAACCGCTCCTCGACAAGGAGGAGGCCGGCGAGCCGACTGGCTGGCGGCTGGCGCTGGGCGAGGCGGTGAACATGGCCGCCGCCGTCCTCCAGCACGGGATAACCTCCGACCGCCCGGCCCGGACGATCCTGATCGCCAGCGCGCTGAGCGGCGAGGGGAAGACGTCCCTCGCCGTCCTGCTCGCCAACAGCCTGGCCCGGGCCGGGCACCGGACGCTGCTCATCGACGGGGACCTGCGGCGGCCCACAGTCCACCACAGCCTGTCGCTGCCGCCCGGCCTGGGCCTGTCCGACTACCTGGCCGGCCGGGCCGACCTGTCACAGGTGCTGCGCCCGAGCACGACGCCCGGGCTGACCGCCGTGACCGGCGGCCGGTGGCACCCGGCCGCGCCCCACGCCCTCTCGACTCCCCGGTGGGAGGAGCTGCTAGCGCAGGCGGTGGTCGAGTACGACTACGTCATCATCGACTCCGCCCCTGTGCTGCCGGTGGCCGACACCCTCCTGATGGCCCGCAAGGTGGACGGGGTGCTCCTGTCGGTGATGCGCGACGTGAGCGAACTGCCCGCCGTCAAGGACGCCCTGGCGCAACTGGCCCTCGTCGGGACGCGCGTGCTGGGCGTGGTCATCAACCGGGCACCCACCCCGAACTACCACCGTACGCCCTACATGCTTCCCGCGCTGGACCCGGCCCCCGCGGAGCAGACCAACGTATAAGTTTCGTCCGACACCCAGTACACGCCTTGAGTCGCACCCGTGATGAGAATCGCCCCCGCCTGTGCCTGTGCCCTCGCCGTGGTCCTGTCCGGCGTCGCGCACGGCCTGTTCACCGACCGCTGGCATACCGCCACGGCGATGCGGGACGTGCAGCCGCGGCTGGACCAGTTGCCGTCCAAGATCGGCACGTGGACTGCGAAGGACGAGCCGCTGAGCGCCGACGTGCTCGACAAGGGAGCGATCCAGGCCCACCTCTCGCGCCGGTATCGGGACTCCATGACCGGCCAAACCGTCCAGGTCCTCGTCGTCGCCGGCCGGCCGCAGCCGATCTCCGTCCACACGCCGGACATCTGCTTCCAGGGCGCCGGGTTCGAGATGGTCTCGGCCCCGGAGACGCTCGGGGTCGGCGACACCGGGGCGAAGCTGTGGACGGCGACGTTCGCCAAGCGGAACGCTCCTGTCCCCGAGAGCCTCTTGGTCTCGTGGTGCTGGAACGGGGGAAGCGGGTGGGAGGCCCCCGACCACCGGTCCGCCCGGGTCCGGTACGCGTTCCGCCCCGTGTTGTACAAGCTTTATCTCGTGACCGAGCCTCCGCCGACCCGCACGCCCTCGGCCGGGTCGGACGTGTTGGAAGCGTTCGCCGCCCAGTTGTTACCGGAACTGGACCGTGCACTGGCCGACAAGCCATGACGGCCCAAACGAACGGAGTCCGGCCCGGCATGGCATTCCGGGCGGCATCAGGATGGTCGAGACCCCCACAGGTGTCCTTATGAATAACTCACCCAACTCTCACCGAGACCGGAGCCGCGTACACGGCGACGAAGGGGCGGTCGTCCCGGCGGCCCGCACTTGCGACCGCGTCAAGCAGGCGCTCGACTACGGTCTGGCGCTGCTGATGCTGCTGGCCGCGCTGCCGGTAGTGGCCCTCGCCGCCGTGATGATCCGGATCACGTCGCGCGGACCGGTAATTTACTCCCAGACCCGGCTCGGACGCGGCGGGCGGCACTACCGCATCTTCAAGCTGCGGACGATGTACCACAACTGCGAGGCGATGTCGGGCATCCAGTGGGCGACGAAGGGGGACGCGCGGATCACCCCCCTCGGGCGGTTCCTCCGGGCCACACACATCGACGAGCTACCGCAGCTGTGGAACGTCCTCAACGGGGACATGAGCCTGATCGGCCCGCGGCCGGAGCGGCCGGAGATCGCCCGGCGGCTCGAGGAGGCCGTCCCCGGTTTCCGTGACCGGACCGCGGTCAAGCCCGGCGTCACCGGCCTGGCCCAGGTTCTGCTGCCCCCCGACTCCGACCTGAACAGTGTCCGGCGGAAGTTGATCGTGGATCGGGTTTACATCGGCAGGCGGACGTGGCGGCTCGACCTCCTGATCCTGGTCGGGACGGCGTTGCACGTGGCGAAGGTCCCGCCGACGTGGATCCTCCGCGCCCTGGCCCTGCCGGTTGATCGGTCGGTGGTCATGGAAGGTATGGCAGCGAATTCCTCGTCCACTCAACCGTCGGCGGGCGCCGTCGTCCGGGCCGCCCGGCTGAGCCTGGGGGAACCCCGGACCTCGTCCGCGCCCCCAGCGGCGTCGGCCCCGGGCGTGGCCGGCTGAGCGGCGCACGCCGAGTTTGGTAGGCCCCCGCCGGCCGCACGGGTTGTCGGTGGGGGATGTTCGTCAGTGGAGGGTATCGCGGCGGTATGGGTTACGCGCTGTTCATCGTCCTGAACGCGGTCCTGTTCATCCGGCCCGAGGAGATGTGGCCGGAGCTGGCCGAGTCACGCCTGTACCTGATCGTGATGGTGCTGTGTATCCTCGTCAACCTGCCCCGCCTTGCGGTCGTGCTCTCGCCCGGTGCCCTGGCGGCTAACCCGGTCGGGGTGTGCGTGCTCGGTCTGCTCCTCGCCGTCCCGCTGTCGAACCTGATGCGGGGGAACACCGACCTGGCCGTTGACAACGCGGGGGAGTTCGGCAAGGTCGTCCTGTACTACTTCCTGATGACCGCGGTCCTCGACACGCCCGGCCGGTTCCGGGGGTTCCTCGGGTGGTGCGTGGTGTTGATCTCGGTCCTGACCGCGGTCGCCCTGCTCCAGTTCCACGAGTACATCGACATCGAGCAAATGCGGCCCATCGCTCAGGGGATCACCGACGAGGAGACCGGCGACGTCACGTACACCTACCGCATCCGCAGTACCGGGATCTTCAACGACCCCAACGACCTGTGCCTCGTGCTGGTCTTCGGTGGCCTGTGTTGCGCGTACCGGGCGGTCACCTGCGGGTCGGTGCCCGTGGGCGTCCTGTGGGTGCTGCCGGTCGCGGCGTTCGGGTACACGCTGACGCTGACCCAGTCGCGCGGGGGGCTGCTCGGGCTCCTGGCTGGCCTGGTCGGCATCCTCTTCACCCGGCTGAGCCGGGCACGGGCGGTGATGCTCGCGCTGGTTTGTCTGCCGGCCGTGGTCCTGGGTGCCGGCGGCCGACAGGCCGACATCTCGTTGAGCAGGGGAGACACCGGCAACCAACGGGTCATGCTCTGGGCCGAGGGGCTGACCGAGATGCAAAACCGGCTCACCTACCTGCTCACCGGCATCGGCGCCGAGGAGTACGAGAACGAGTTCGGGTATGTGGCCCACAACTCGTACATCCACGCGTATGTCGAACTCGGCCTGTTCGGGGGCACGGCGTTCCTGGCCACGTTCGTGTGGGCCGGGGTGATGCTTCGGCGTGTCTCGCGGGGCGACTCGAACCCGGGACCAGTCCTGCTCCGGGCCTGGCCGTTCGTCGTCGCGATGCTCTGCGCGTACGCCGTCGGC
Source organism: Fimbriiglobus sp. (assembly GCA_035699305.1). Classification (GTDB taxonomy): domain Bacteria; phylum Planctomycetota; class Planctomycetia; order Gemmatales; family Gemmataceae; genus DASSAT01. The sequence goes on from DASSAT010000653.1 coordinate 11,172, forward strand.
ATCTTCTCGCTCTCCCGGAACTACGTGATCCCGACGTACATGATGCTCGGACTGGTGACGTGCTACCTCAATATGACTCGGCCGATGCCGACGCCGAACTGCTTCACGCGGGTGTGGCTCCAGCGGACCGCCGGCATCGGCCTGACCGGGTTCGTGATTCTCAGGTTATTTACCATGATTGCTGGTAGGCTTGGTTAATGAACCTAACCGCGACGGGACCGACCATAGACGGTCGATCGAACGACGAGCAAACCGGCCCCGCGCCCGGGCAGGCAACCCTTCCGGGCCGGGTCGTAATCGAGCCGCCCAACCGCTGGGAGTGGGTCAACCTCTCGGAGTTGTGGCGGTATCGGGAGCTGCTCTATTTCCTGACCTGGCGGGACGTCAAGGTCCGCTACAAGCAGACGGCCCTCGGGGCAGCCTGGGCGATCCTGCAACCGGCCCTGATGATGGTCGTCTTCACCATCTTCTTCGGCCGGCTCGCCGGCGTCTCGACGGGCGGCATCCCCCAGCCGCTGTTCTTCCTGACCGGCGTGCTGCCGTGGTTCTTCTTCTCCACGGCCGTATCCAACGCTGCCAACAGCGTGGTCGGGTCGGAGCGGCTGATCACCAAGATTTATTTCCCCCGCCTGGCGGTGCCGTTCGCCACGGTGCTGGCGGCGGCGGTAGACTTCGTCGTCGCCGGCAGCCTGCTCCTGGTGGTGATGGTCGGGTACGCCATCGCCGGATACCCGATCGCGTTGAGTTGGCAGTTGGCCGTGGTGCCGGTGGCGGTGGCGGTGGTCGGGTTGACGGCGACCGGACTCGGGACGCTGCTCGCCGCCCTGAACGTGGCGTACCGGGACGTCCGGTACGTAGTGCCGTTCTTCATCCAGATCGGGATGTTCGCCACCCCGGCGATCTACATGCGGCCGACCGGCAACGAGGGTCGGGCGGTCGAGTTCCTGATGGCGGCGAACCCGATGAACAGTCTGATCGAGGCGTTCCGGGCCGGCCTGCTCGGCGGCCCGATCCCGTGGGCCGGGCTGGGGGTGGCGGCCGTGGGAGCGCTGGTGCTGTTGGCGGTCGGTTGTCTGTACTTCCGCAAGGTCGAGGACCGGTTCGCGGACATCGTGTAAGTTTCACGGGACGCAGAGAGGCGGCAGATGACGGCGGCGATTCGCGTGGACGGTCTGGGGAAGTGTTACCGGGTGGCCCAGGGTGGCCATCGGGTCAGGTATCGTACCCTCCGCGAGAGCCTGGTCGGGGCGGTGTCGGCTCCGTTCCGTCGCACGGGGAGTAACGGGAATCGCCTGGACCAGGCGGACGCCTTCTGGGCGCTGAAGGACGTGTCGTTCGAGGTGCAACCGGGGGAGGTGGTCGGGATCATCGGCCGAAACGGGGCGGGGAAGAGCACGCTGCTGAAGGTCCTCAGCCGGATCACGAAGCCGACGACCGGGCGGGTCGAGATCGCCGGCCGGGTGGGGAGCCTGCTGGAGGTGGGGACGGGGTTCCACCCCGAGTTGACCGGCCGGGAGAACGTCTACCTCAACGGCAGCATCCTGGGGATGAGCCACAAGGAGATCGACCGGAAGTTTGACGAGATGGTGGCGTTCGCCGAGGTGGAGAAGTTCCTGGACCTGCCGGTGAAGCGGTACTCCAGCGGGATGTACGTCCGGCTGGCGTTCGCGGTGGCGGCGCACCTGGAGCCGGAAATCCTGATCGTAGACGAGGTGCTGGCGGTCGGCGACGCGGCATTCCAGGACCGGTGCCTGGAGAAGATGCGGCAGTGCGCCTCGAGCGGACGGACCGTGCTGCTCGTCAGTCATCAAATGACCAGCGTCCGCGACCTGTGTGATCGTGCCCTCTGGCTGGACCGCGGGTCGGTCCGCCAGGCCGGGGACGTCCGGCAGGTGATCGACCGGTACATGACCGAGACGGCCCACCAGGTCACCCCGGGGACCTGGATTGACCTGACCGCGACCCCCCGGATCGGCGACGGGCATACCGTCTTCCGGTCGGCCCGGTTCTACGGCGCGGTTGACGAGGAGCCTCCGGTCCCGGACGGTCCGCTCCACCTCGCCGTTCGGATCGACTCCGAGGCCGAGTCGGTCGCCGGGCACCTCCGGGTCGAGTTCCAGCTTCACGACCGCTACCGGACCCGGCTGTTGACCTTCAACACGTGCGAGGCGCGGCAACCGCTGTGCGTCCGGGGCGGGCTGACCGAGTTGACGTTCCGGGTCGATCGGCTCCATCTGGCTCCAGGCCGGTACGGGGTCAACCTGATGATGGGGGACGCGACCGACTTGTACGACAGCGTCAGCGAAGCCTTCCAACTGGAGGTCGTGGCGTCCGCGGACGGCGACGCCGACCGGTGGGGGCTGTCCTCGCTCGTCACCAGGACGGTTCACTACCACGCGACGCCCGTTGACGCCACTGTCCGGAACCGGGACGCGCTGTAGCCACCGAGGGTGCCGAGGGCTCGATGCGATGATCTCCTACGCCCAGAACCACGAGGACGTGCTCCTCCGCCGGGCGTTCGTCGGCCAGCGGGACGGGTTCTACATCGACGTCGGGGCGCACGATCCGGTCTTCGACTCAGTGACCAAGCACTTCTCGGACTGCGGCTGGCGGGGGGTGAACGTCGAGCCGATCCCTCGGAAGGCCGCGGCGTTCGCGTCGGCACGGCCGCGGGACGTGAACCTGGCGGTCGGGCTGTCGGACCGGGCCGGGCGAACGACCTTCTACGAGGTGGTCGAGGCACCGACCGTCTCGACCTTCTCGGCCGAGTTAGCGGACGGGTACCGTGGGGACGGGTACACGGTCGCCGAGCACCAGGTCGAGGTCCTGACCTTGGCCGACGTGTGCGAACAGTACGCTCCGTCCGCCATCGACTTCCTGTCGCTGGATGTGGAAGGGCACGAACGGCTGGTCCTCTCCGGGGTGGACTTCCGCCGCTGGCGGCCGCGGGTCGTGGTCGTCGAGGCGACACGACCGGGGTGCCAGGCGCCCGCCCACCACGAGTGGGAAGGCTTGCTGTTGTCCGCCGATTACCGGTTCGCCATATTCGACGGACTGAACCGCTATTACGTCCGGGGCGAGGAGCCGGAACTGATCGCCAGGCTGGCCGTGCCCGCGAACGTATTCGACAACTACACGCCCTACGCTCAGCACCAACTCGAACAGGAGTTGAAGCGGTATCGGACGTTGAACCCAGTCCGCCGGCTGGTCCGCTGGGTGTTGGACGTCAGGACCGGGGTGCCGCGGAAGTTGCGCTCCGTCTCGTCGTCCCGGCGCGCCAGTACACCGGCTGCGTCACAGACGGAGTCCAAATTCGCCGAGGACCGGGACGCCCTCGCCTGCGGCGGTGACATGATCCAGTCAATGCAAGGGGTGCCCACACCTGTGCGTGGAGAATGAGATGACGGTGGCCCATCCAGATAGCTGGCCCGTGAACGCCGCGGCGGCAAGCGCCCTCGCCGCCTACGCCCGCGCGGTCGAGGTCGATCCCGCAGTCGAGTGGCAGATGCAACCCGGGGAGCAGGCGGCCTTGATCGCCCTATTGCACGGGCTGAGGCCGAAGGTCGCCGTCGAGATCGGCTCCCGGTACGGCGGCAGTATGCAGGTGCTGGCCCGGTACGCCGAGCGGGTGATCTCGGTGGACATCGACCCGACCTGCCGGGACCGACTCGGGCCGCGGCACCCCAACGCCGAGTTCGTCACCGGGGACTCGCGGCTCACCTTCCCGCCGTTGATGAAGCGGCTGGAACAGGAGCGGGCGGAGGTCGGCTTCATCTTGATCGACGGGGACCACACGGCCACCGGGGTACAGGCGGACATCCGCGGGCTTCTCGACTACCGGCCATCCTGTCCGCTGTTCGTGGTCATGCACGACAGCTTCAACCCGCCCGTCCGGCAGGGAATCCGCACGGCCCCGTGGTCGCAGTCGCGGTACGTCCACTCGGTGGAGTTGGACTTCGTACACGGAATCATGGTGACCGGCGGGGAGGAAGACCGGGAGATGTGGGGCGGGCTGGCGCTGGCGGTGTTGCTCCCCGAGCCGCGGACCGGCCCGCTGGCCGTCACGGCTCGGCTGGAGCGGCTCTTCCGGCTGGTGTATCGCCGGTCGGTCCACTGGCCCCTCGACCCGCCGGCGCTGACCCGGCGAGTGATCCGCAAGTGCCAGCGGATGGCGGGACTCATCTAGCGCGAGGCGGCGACGGCCATGCGGATCGGGTTCTACACACCGAACTACCCCGGGCTGACGACCGACGGCGGCATCGGCAGCTACACCCGCACCCTCGGCCGCGGCCTGGCCGAGGCCGGGCACGAGGTCCACGTCCTGACCCCCGGCGACAAGCCCGCGGCCAGCGACGGGCCGGTCCGAGTGCACTTCGTCCGCACCGATCACGTGCCGGGGGTGGACCGGCTCCTGCCCGGCGCGGGCGCTTGCTGGCGGACCGCCCGGGCACTTCGTCGGCTCGTCCGGGACCGCCGACTCGACGTGGTCGAGGTGGCCAACTGGGAGGGGTACGGGTTGCTCTATATGCACCTGCCACGGGTGCCGACCGTCGTCCGGTTGTACACCTCCTCCCGGGAGACACAGCAGATCGACGGCCTGGTCGCGTCCCGGTGGCTGGCATGGGACGTGAAACGGGAGCGGTGGCAGGCGCGGACGGCCGACGCGCTGGTCACCCACTCAGACGCCCACCGCCGGTTGATGGCTGAGGAGGTCGGGGTCCCGCCCGACCGCATCCGGCTGATCCCACTCGGCATCCCGGTATTCCCCGCGTTCGTCCGGCCGCTGCTGCCGCCCGGGCCGCCGACCGTCGTGTACCTCGGCCGGCTGGAGCACCGCAAGGGGACGGTCGAACTCCTCCAGGCGATCCCGAAGGTACTCGACGCCGTCCCGGACGCCCAGTTCGTGCTGATCGGGGCCGACCGCCCGCACTGCCCCGACGGCCGCACACACGCCCAGTTTTTGGAGCAGGACTTCCCGCCGGAGGTCCGCCGGCATGTCACCCTGACTGGCAAGCTCCCCCAGCCGGACGTGGACCGGTGGCTCCAGACCGCCGACCTGTTCGTCGCCCCGTCCCGGTACGAGTCGTTCGGGCTGATCTTCCTGGAAGCGATGCGGTGGGGCACGCCGGTCGTCGGGACGACGGCCGGCGGCATCCCGGAGGTAGTCGAGGACGGCCAGTCCGGGGTGCTCGTCCGCCCGGAGGCGCCGAACGAACTCGCCACGGCCGTCGTCGGGTTACTCCGCGACCCGGGCCAGAGGGCTGCCCTCGGCGCGGAAGGCCGGCGGCGGGCCGAGCGGGAGTTCAGTGTCGAGCGGATGGCAAGTCGGGTGACCGCCCTCTATGAGGACCTCCGGGCCGCCCGCCGGGCCGACCGACCAACCCGCCGGGTGCGCTATGTCCACTGATCCGGCCCTCGTGTCGGTCGTCATCCCGACGTACAACTACGGTCACTGCGTGGCCGAGGCGGTCGATAGCGCGCTGGGCCAGACGTACCCGGCCGTCGAGGTTCTTGTGATCGACGACGGGAGCACCGACGACACCCGCCAACGGCTGGCCGGGTACGGCGATCGGATTCGCTACATCCACCAGCCGAACGCTGGGCTGTCGGCCGCCCGCAACACCGGCATCCGGGCGGCCCGCGGGGCGTTCGTCGCCCTGCTCGACTCGGACGACGCCTTCCATCCACGGAAGCTCGAACTCCAGATGGGGTATCTGACCTCCCACCCGGAGGTTCCGTTCCTGGCCGCCGATCAGTTGGACGGCCCGACCCAACCGCCGTGGCCGACCCTAACAGATTCGCCGCCCGTCCGACGGGTGGGGCTGGACGAGTTGGTGGTCAAGGCCCGCTTCGGCCCGGGCGGAGTGGTGGTGCGGAAGGACTGCTTCGACCGGGTCGGGCTATTCGACGAGTCCCTCCGGTCCGTCGAAGACCGGGACATGTGGATCCGACTGGCGACCCGGTTTTCGATCGGCCTGATGCAGTCCCCGTTGTGGTGGTATCGCAGCCAGCCGGGGAGCATGTCCCGCAACGCGGAGAAGATGACCCACTACGAGCGGGTGGTGCTGGACAAGGCGTTCGCCATGCCGGAGTTGAACCGCCGACGGCTCCTACGACGGAAGGCGATGGGCCTGGCCACCTACTCGGCGGCATACATGTTTGTCGAGAACGGCCGGCCCGGGACCGCGGCGAAGCTGATGGCCCAGTCCGTCGCCTGGTGGCCGATCCCGTTCCGCCCCCCGGACGTGCGGATGCCCCTGGCCCGAGCTCGGCTCGCCGCCCGGGTGGCACGGGTGCTGGCCTCTCCCCGTCCCCGGATGACCGGCCATGCACCGCAACCAACCCCGACCACCGGCTGAGGCATCCATGACGAACTGGGCCGCCAAGCTTCGCCGCGGGGAGGGGCCGGTCTGGGGCCGGCTGAACCGGACCGCCAGGACCGCCCTGGGGGTCCACCTCCCGGTGAACCGGCTGACCCGGCCGCTGTTCCGGCTGTTGTACCGGTTCCACGTCGGCGTCCGCGAGGGGTGGATCTGGGCTTGCCGCTTCTTCTGGAACGAGCCGCTGTTTCGTAGCCAGTGCGAGTCGGTCGGCGGCCGGCTGTGGATGGAGAAGTTGCCGTACATCCAGGGCGCCGGGCGGATCGTCATCGGCGACCGGGTCCGGCTGTCGGGGAAGTCGTCGATCGCGTTCGGCCGGTCCGATCGGGGTGTGCCCGAACTGCTGATCGGGGACGGGACGTTTGTCGGGCACGGCTGTGGGTTCCACGTCGCCCGGTCCGTCCGTGTCGGCCGATACTGCCTGCTGGCCGGCGGGGTCCAGGTGTACGACATGGACGGCCACCCGCTCGACGCCGACCGCCGGCGGGCCGGGGACTCGACCCCGCCGGAGGGGGTCCGTCCGGTGGTCATCGGGGACGACGTCTGGGTCGGCACCGGGGCACTGATCCTCAAGGGGGTGACGGTCGGGGACCGGGCGGTGATCGCCGCCCGGGCGGTCGTCACCAGGGACGTACCGGCGGATTCAGTCGTGGCCGGGAACCCCGCCCGAGTGGTGCGGCACTTGACCGAAGCTGACAGGCTCAGCCCGAAAGGGCTGGCATGAACTCCCGAACCGCTCCTCGTGTTTCCGACGAGCGTTCGCGGACTTGTTCCGGGAGGGCGACTGACGTGGGGCATCCGCTACACATCGCCCACGGGGTCCTCTCGCTCGACGTCGGGGGGTTGGAGCGGCTGGTGATCGGCCTCGTCCGTAATGCCCGGCGGCAAGGCCACCGGGTCAGCGTGGTCTGCATCGAGCGGCCCGGCCGACTCGCGGCCGAGGCCGAGGCGGCCGGGGCCGTCGTCGTCAGCCTCGACAAGCCGCACGGCCGACACCCGGAGTACGTGGACCGGGCCGCGAGTGTGCTATCGGACCTGAGACCGGACGTCATCCATACGCATCAGATCGGGGCGGCCTGGTTCCTCGGCCGTGCGGCCCGTCGGCTCGGCCCCCCGCGCGCCCCGGTCCTGCACACCGAACACGGGAACGTGTTCGCCGAGCGGTCCGGTTGGTGGCCCACCCTCAAGGCCCGTCTCATCATCCACACCGCGGCGCGGGCGGTCGATCGGTACTGCTGCGTGTCGGCTGAGATCGCGTCCGCGATCGCCCGGTGGCGGACCGTCCCACGAGCCAAGGTCGAGGTCGTCCCCAACGGCATCTCGACGGACCGCCCGTGCGACCTGCCGCCGCCGGAAGTGGTCCGACGGTCGCTTGGCATACCCGCGACGGCGTTAGTCGTCGGGACCGTCGGTCGCCTCGCCGAGATCAAGCAACAGGACATACTCGTTCGCGCCGCCGGAAAGCTGCCGGGCGTGAGGCTACTCCTGGTCGGGGACGGCCCGGAGCGGCCCCGGCTGGAAGCTCTGGTCGGGGAGTTGAAACTGTCCGACCGGGTCCACTTCGCGGGGTATCAGCCCTGCCCGGAGCAATTCCTCCGCGCCATGGACGTATTCTGCCTGCCGAGCCGGTCGGAGGGCTTCCCGATCTCGCTGCTGGAGGCGTGGCTGGCCGGCGTCCCCGCCGTCTGCTCGGCGGTCGGCGGCATCCCGGACGTCGTCGCCCAAGGCGAGACCGCATTGCTGGTACCAACTGGGGATGTCCCGGCCCTCGTCGATGCCCTGTCCCGCCTGCTGGATGATCGGGACCTGCGGGGTCGCCTCGGGCAGGCGGGGCAGCAGGTGGTCCGGGAGCGGTACACGCTCGAACGGGTGACGTCCGAGTACGAGGTCCGGTATCGGAGCCTCCTCACCACCCGTGGAGGGGCCGCGCGATGCGCATCCTGACGGTCACGAACCTGTACCCGAACCCGTACCAGCCGCAGAGGGCGACTTTCAACCGCCAGCAGGTCCTGGCTCTGACCCGGGATCATGAGGTGGCGGTGATCGCGCCGATCTTCTGGACCGAGGAACTGGCGGCCCGCCGGGCGGGGGGACCGCCCCTGCCGACCGGGCGGCGGCTGGTTTGGGACGGCGTGCCGGTCGAATACCCGCGGTATTATTACACCCCTTACTGCCTGCGGGGCTGGTACGGCCGGTTCTACCGGTGGTCGGTCGGCCGGGCGTTCCGGCGGGCCGTCGCCGACTTCCGGCCGGACCTGGTCTTCGCCACCTGGGCCTACCCGGACGGGTGGGCGGCCACCGGACTGGCCCGCCGTGCGGGGCTGCCGACCGTGCTCAAGGTCCACGGGTCGGACCTCCACCAACTGGAGCAATACCCCGCCCGCCGACGGGGGACAGTCGAGGCACTTCGCCGGGCTGATCGCGTCGTGACGGTCAGCCGCGACCTTGCCCGCCGGGTGATCGAGTTGGGCACCGACCCGGCGCGGGTGCACGTGGTCTACAACGGAGTGGACGAGCAGGTCTTCCACCCGGGGGACCGCGGCCAGGCCCGCGACCGGCTCGGGCTAGACCCGCGACGGCCCCAGTTGCTTTACGTCGGCAACCTGTTGCCGGTGAAAGGCCCCGACGTCCTGATCGACGCCTGCGCCCGGCTCGCCGCGGCTGGTCGAGATTTCGACCTTAACGTCATCGGTCGCGGCTCCTCACAGGAATTCTTGGAACGGCAGGCGGCGGAGCGGGGCGTTCTCGGGCGGGTCCGGTTCCACGGGGTCGTCGCCCACGACCAGTTGCCCGACTGGTTCCGCGCCGCCGACATGCTGGTCCTGCCCAGTCGGTCGGAGGGCGTCCCCAACGTACTATTGGAAGCGTTGGCATGTGGGACGCCGTTCGTGGCTTCCAACGTGGGCGGGATACCCGAGGTCGCTGACCTGAACGCCTCCCTACTTGTCCCACCCGGCGACCCCGGGCGGCTCTCGGATGCGATCGACCGGATGCTTACCGACATCCCTTCACATCCGGCGGAGAAGCGGGCGGGTCGGTCCCACGCGGACGCCGCCAGAGAGTTGGCTGCCGTGTTTGAAGCCGCCCTTGGGCGGAACACATCCGGTGGAGACGATACGTTATTCCGCCCGGGTCTGAGCCGTCAACGCCGACCGGAGCCGGTCGGAGTTGAGGGCGGGGCGCAAGGCGCCAGTTGATCTCTCGTCGCCACCGAGTTGACCACTGATCTCAAGCAGTTAATGATCGATGTGGGGCATGGAGTGACTTCATCATGTGGTATCGTTCTTGGGGCGGGCGTCGCTTTTTCCGATGGCCACGGCCTGCGCGTCGGTCGTAACAGATTCAGACGGCGGCTTTACGAACTAGTGATCGGCCGCGGAGATTCTTGTAGGGTGGGCCGAGTCTTCGA
>DASSAT010000654.1:0-7153 GCA_035699305.1 Fimbriiglobus sp.
ACAGGGATGGAAGCGGTAAGACGGGGTGCGTCCGGACGCCGACTTCATCCCGGGTTTCTGATCCGCGTCTTGATCCGCGCTCGAAGACCCGCGTCATCCGCGGCCCCGACTTTATTCTGACAGTCGGGCACCCGGCTTCCCATTTCTTCTGGCAGTCGTCCCTCCCGCTCCTCCTGTCCGGCACGCCGCGTGCAACCTGTCCACTATCGCGGCGGAAAGTTCGCCGAGACCTTGCGTCCCGCCGGGAGTTGGGTCAATCTAATAGGTTAGGACAAATTCGGGGCTATTTCGTGTTAGCCACCCGAGTTCCTGACGTACCATAGGGTAGCCGCTGACTGCACACCGCTCGGGAGTCGGACGCCTATGATCGCCGCACGGACGTTGCGGCCCCTCGCCGCAGCAGCCCTCCTCGCCGGCTTAGTCGCCCCCCTCCGCGCCGAACCGACCAAGCCCGCCGTCACCTGGGACCCCGCCCGGACCTCCTCCCCGGAGACCGTGGACGAACTCAGGGCGCTCCAGGAGAAGGTCAAGCAGGTCGTCGCGAAGGTCACGCCGTCCACCGTCGGCCTGCTGGTCGGAATGGGGGCCGGCAGCGGGGTGATCGTCAGCGAGGATGGGCTGATCCTCACCGCCGCCCACGTCATCGGCAGCAAGCCCGGCACCCGCGTCCGCATCGTCCTGGCGGACGGCACTCTGGTGCGCGGCAAGACCCTCGGCGTTAACCCGAAGCGCGACAGCGGCATGGTGCGGATCACCGACAAGGTGCCCGAGGGGGCGACCTGGCCCGGGGCGTCGGACGGCAAGTGGCCGGCCGCCGAGATCGGCAAGTCCGACGACCTCAAGAAGGGCCAGTGGGTGATCGCGATGGGCCACCCCGGCGGGCCGAAGCGCGACCGCCGCCCGCCGGTCCGGGTCGGCCGGTTCGACCGGTACAACAAGCACGACTCCGCCCTGCGGACGGACTGCACCCTGGTCGGCGGCGACTCCGGCGGACCGCTGTTCGACCTGACCGGGAAGGTGGTCGGCATCCACAGCCGGATCGGCATCTTCCTGGAATTCAACATGCACGTCCCGACCGAGGCGTTCCGGGACGACTGGGACAAGCTGGTCGAGGGCAAGGTGATCGGCAAGCCATCCGCCGTCGAGTTGGGGCTGACGCTCGACGACGAGGCGGAGTCGGCGACCGTCAAAGCAGTCGCCAAAGACGGCCCGGCCGCCAAAGCCGGGGTCAAGCCGGGGGACGTGATCACCAAGTTCCACGGCGAGCGGGTCCACACCGCCGACGACCTGTTGCAGCTGCTCCCCGAGTTCGCCCCTGGCGATACCGTCAACCTCGAAATCCAGCGGGGCGACGAGATCGTCTCCCTGAAGGTCAAGCTCGCCAGGAGGGCGCCCAAGCGGGACCGGAAGCCCGACGAGTAACCCCACCGCCTTGCTGCCCGTCCTCCGACCGGAGCACGAACCCATGACCCTCCGCCCTTCCCGCCTGCTCACGATCGCCTCGTGCGTCCTTTTCGCCACCGCCGGGGCCGCGCCGGCCCAGTCCTCCTTCTCCGACACCGGCAAGAAGAAGCTGCCGCGGCTCTTCGCCGAGGCGGTCTCGGCCGCGGCGGACTCCACCGTCCGCATCTTCGCCGACAAGAAGGAGGTCGCGTTGGGGACCGTCGTCTCGGCGGACGGGTACATCCTGACCAAGGGGAGCGAGGTCCGCGGCGGCGCGGTCGCGTGCGAGTTGCGGGACGGGTCGGCCTACGACGCCGAGTTGGTCGGGTACGACCGGACGACGGACCTGGCGCTCTTGAAGGTCCCCGCCGAGCGGCTCAAGCCGGTGACGTTCGCCCCCGCCAAGGCGGCCGAGGTCGGCAACTGGGTGGCGGCGGTCGGCATCGAGGCGCAGCCGATCGCCGTCGGCGTCGTCAGCGCCGGCGCCCGCAAGCTCTACGGCGAGCAGGCGTTCATCGAGAACGGCAACAAGGGGTACTTCGGGATCAACCTCGGCGACCCGGCGGAGCACGAGGGGGTGCTCGTCGTCCGGGTCGAGCCGGGGGCGGCCGCCGCCAAGGCCGGGCTGAAGAAGGACGACATCATCTACGAGGTCGATAAGAAGGCGGTCAAGGACCGCGAGGGGCTGATCACGCTGATGGAGAACTACCGGCCGCGGGACAAGATCGTGGTCAAGGTCTGGCGCGGCGACGAGGAGTTAAGCATCCCGGTGACGCTCGGGTCGAAGTCCGACTTCGACCGCGGCTCGTTCCAGAACGCGATGGGCGGCGACCTGTCCGGCCGGCGGACCGGGTTCCCGGTGGTCATCCAGCACGACACGGTGATCCGCCCGAATGAGTGCGGCGGCCCGCTAGTGGACCTGGAGGGCCGGGTGCTGGGGATCAACATTGCCCGAGCCGGCCGGGTCGAGACCTGGGCGCTGCCCGGCGACGTGGCGATGAAGACGTTCAAGGAACTCAAGGCGGCGAAGTCCTCCTCCACGGTCAGCAAGTAATCCCTGGGACCGCGGCCGTCCCGGCCGCTCTGGCTACACGAGTCCAGCCCCTCAGGTGCAACCGAGCACCCTGGCTCGCCCAGCAAGAGCGGCCGGGACGGCCGCGGTTCCAGGGGCAGTTGCGGTTGACCGCCCGCCATCGCCCGTCTTACCATGTCCCCCCGATTCGGTGACGGACCACCACCCCCGGGGCAACGCCCGGCCCCGCCGACGCACGGACGCGGACCATGCCGACCATCAACAAGCGCTTCCTCCTGGCCCTGGTCGCCGTGACGCTGGCCCTGGCCGGCGGGCTGTTCGCGGCTCACCTCGTCCAGGCTCGCCGCATCCCGGACGCCCTCAAGGGGCAGGCCGACCGCGCCGCCGAGGCTGGCAAGGCCGACCGCGCTGCCCACTACCTCCGCCAGTTCCTCGAGTTCCGGCCCGACGACCCCGACGCCCAGGAACAGCTCGCCGCTATCCTCAAGCAGCGGGCCGAGGCGCGGCGCAAGGAGGGTCGCCGCGGCGACCTGAGCGAACTGCTGCTGCTCTACGACAAGGTCCTCCGCACCGACCCGGGCCGCGAGGCCGTCCGCCGGGACGCGCTGGACCTCTGCCTCCAGATGCGCCGCTACACCGACGCCGAGACACACGCCCAGGAGTTGCTCAAGGCGCACCCCGCCGACGCCGGGCTGTGGCAGCAACTCGCCGCCGCCCAGGCCGGGCTGCAGCAGACCGACGCCGCCCGCACGAGCTACGAGACCGCCGTTAAACACGCCCCGGCCGACCCGCTCGCGTACCAGCGGCTCGCCCAATACCTGTGGCGCGACCTCAAGCGGCCGAAGGAGGCCGCCGTGGTCGTGGACCGGCTGGTCGCCGCCCTGCCGAACGAGCCGGAGGCGTACCTGACCCGCGCCCGCCTCCACCTCTACACCCGCCCCGACACCACCTCGGTCCTGGCAAGCGACTTCGTGGGCGACTTGAAGCAGGCGATGGCCGACCTCCGCAAGGCGCTGGAGATCGACCCGAAGAACGCCGAGGGGCTACTGCTGACGGCCGAGCAGTACCAGCACCAGCGCAAGCTCGCCGCGGCCCGCGACTGCCTGGCGACCGGGATGCGACTCCACCCGCAGGACGTGCGGTTCGTCCGCGGGCTGGCCTGGCTGGACCTCAACCGCGGCAACGTCGGGGCGGCCGTCGGCGTCCTCGAAGACGGCATGACCCGGCTCCCGGACGCCTTCGAGCTGCTGGTGCCGCTGGGCGATTTAATGGTCCAACTCGGCGAGACCCAGCGCGCCGAGGAGATCGTCCGCCGGGTCGAGGCCCGGCACGCCAAGTCCCCCGGCGAGGCCCGGCGGAACAAGATGCAGGCGAGCTACCTCCGCGCCAGGGTCGCCATGCGCAACGCCGACTGGCCCAAGGCCGTCGAACTGCTGACGGCGCTGCGGACCGATGCCATCGACTTGCCCGGCCTGGAGAACCAGACCAGCCTGCTCCTGGCCGTCTGCCACCGGGAGCGCGGCGAGACGGACCTGGAGCAGGAGACCCTGCGGCTGGTGCTGTCGAAGGATCCCAACCACCTCGCCGCCCGGGTGGCGCTGGCGCTGTCGCAGCTCAACGCCGGCCGCACGACCGAGGCGATTAAGGAGTACCAGCAGGCGGTCAAGTCCCCCTACGCCAACCCGGCCACGCACGCCACCCTGCTGCGGCTGCTGGCCCGGCAGTACCGGCTCTCCGGCGGCCGCACGCGGGACTGGGCGCAGCTGGAGCGCGTCGCCGGGGAGCTGGACAAGGTGTACGGCCCGGCGTCGTCGGAGCCGGTCCGCGTCCGGGCGGAGTTGGCCGAGGCCAAGGGCGATTTACAACAGGCCGCCGCGGTCCTGCGAGCCGAGGCCGCGCGCCGGCCCGGGGACGCCCGGCTGTGGGCAGCGCTGGCCGACAAGGTCGCCGACCTCGGCGGGGTGGCGGCCGGACTCGGCGTGATCGACGAGGCCCAGGCCGCCGCCGGCGACGGCCCGGAACTGCGGCTGGCCCGCGCCGACCTGTACGCCCGCGACCCCGCCGCCCTGCGGTCGGTGGACCCGCTCGGCACCCAAATCGAGGGCTGGTCCGACCGCGACCAGGTGCAGCTACTATTCGGGCTGGTCGAGGTGTACGACCGGCTCGGCGACCAGGCGAAGGTGGTGCAGTCCTACCGCCGCCTCGCCGCCCGCCGGCCGGGCGACCTCGGCGTCTGGGAGGCGCTCGGCGAGCGGGCATTCCTCGTCGGTGACATGAAGGCCGCCGCCGAGGCAGCGGCCCACGCGACCAAGCTCGACCCGTCCGGCAAGTCCGAAGCCCTGTTCGTCGCCTGGGCCGCCGTCGCCGCGAAGTCCGCGGACGCCGCCCGCCCGGCGATCGACGGGCTGGTGACGGCGTTCGGGCCGAAGCCCGACCGGGCCGCGGCGTGCGTCGCCCTGGCCCGGCTCAAGGCACGGGCAGGCGACGCCGACGCCGCAGGGGCGCTGTTCGAGCGGGCGGTCCGCCTGGAGCCGACCCGGTTCCCGCCGATGCAGGCGTACCTCGGGCACCTCGCCGCGACCGGCCACGACGACGCCATGACCGCGGTCCTCGGCCGGCTCGCCCGGGACCACCGCTGGGCCGGCGACCCGTTCCGCCGCGCCGTCCGCGGGGCGATGGCCGGCCTGCCGGCCGACGTCGCCCGGAAGCTGCTGGCCGTCTCGCGGAAGTACGTCGAGCCGGAGCCGGGCGGCCTCGGCTGGCTCGGCGACTGCTACCTCGCCGCGGGGTTGACGGCCGAGGCACGCGACTGCTTCAACCAGGCGACCGCTACCAAGGTCGCCGGCCCCGACGACTGGCTGCGGCTGGCCGTCCGCACCGCCGAGGGCAGCGCGCCACAGGACGGGACGAAGGTGCTTCAAGTGGCCCGCGGCAAGATGCCGCTGCCGGTATTCTTCGCGGTCGCGGCGGCGTTCCGCGAGTCGAAGGCCGCCTCGCCCGACTGGGCGCCGGCGTTCGAGACGCCGGCCGAGAAGCGGCTCTTCACCCAGGCCCGGCTGGCGGTCACGCTCTCCCGGTATCAGCGGGCCGAGGCGATCGCACTTTTGAAATCGTTCCTCGACACCAAGCCCGAGGCGAAGGCCGACCAGGCGTGGGCGCGGCGGAACCTCGCCATGCTGCTGGCGGTCCGCGGCGCCGCCGCCGACCGCAAGAAGGCGATGGACCTGCTGATGGCCGACAACGACGCCGGCAAGACGGCCGACGAGAAGCGGTCCACGGCGGCGGTGTTGACCGCTCTGTCCCGCCACCTCGACAACCCGCAGCGCAAGACGGTCATCGACCGCTCCATCAAGGTGCTCGCCGACCTGGTGAACGAGACCCGCTCGCCACGCGACGCCTTCCTGCTCGCCCAGGTGTACCGCGCGTCCAACAACCGCACGGCCAGCCAGAAGGTGCTCAACAAGCTGCTGGAGGCCGACCCGAAGAACCTCGACTACCTGGTGATGGGCCTGGAGGACGTCACCGAGCAGGGGGACTTCCCGGCCGCCGAGCCGTTCGCCAAGCACCTGCTCGTCTACCACCCCGGCGAGTATCGGGCCATCGCCGCAGTCGCCCGGTACGAGTGCACGGCCGGCCGGCCCGAGAAGGCGCTGGCCCTGGCCGAGGGCTACACCCGCACCGCCGACGCCACCGCCGGCGACCTGCCCGCCCGGTCGGCGCGGGTCGCCGAGTTGCTCGACGAGCTGGCGCGGATGCCGACCGTCCGCCGCACCGAGGCCGGCAAGGCGATGGTCCAGTCGGCGGTCAAGCGCTACGAGGACCTGGCGACGGCCCGCCCCGAGGCGGTGATCGCCGCCGCCGGGCTGCTGGCGGCGGACAGCCGCCACGCCGACGCCTTCACGCTGATCGAGAAGCACGCCCGGCCGATGCCGCCGCGGATGCGGGCCGCCGCCGGGCTGGCCGCCCTGCGGGCCGGCGGCGCGTCCGACCGCCAGTTCGCCCAGGTCCGCGCCTGGCTCGACGAGGCGCTGGCCGAAGACCCGAACTCTCTGACCCTCAAGCTCAACGAGGGGGAGTTCTTCGCCCTCCGGCAGCAGTACGACCTGGCCGAGAAGGCGTATCAGTCAGTCCTCGACAGGGACCCGCGGAACGTGGTGGCGCTGAACAACCTGGCGTGGATTCTTTCGCCGCGGCCCGACCGCGCCGAGGAGTCGCTGAAGCTGGTGGACCGGGCGGTCGCCGAGGTCGGGCTGACCGGCGAGCTGCTCGACACCCGCGCCAGGGTGCGGATCGCGGCCAAGCAGTTCACTCTGGCGGAGAAGGACTTGCTGGAAGCCCTGACCCAAGAGAAGACGCCGCTGCGGCTCTTCCACCTGGCGATGGCCAAGGAGGGGCAGTCGCCACCGCGGAAAGACGAGGCGCGCGACGCCTTCCGCAAGGCCCGCGACCGCGGGCTGGAGCCGCGGTCGATCCACCCGGCCGACCTGCCGGTGTTCCGCGTCTTCGACGCTGAGTCGCCGAAGAAGGCGCCGGCCCGGCCCGGCGGGAATGCGTCGTGACGGAGTAGGGTATAATTGTTCAGATTGGTAGGGTGGGTCAAGCGAGTCTTCGAGCGCCGCCCCCCCGTCCGGGAGCGTAGTAGGCGCACTCCGTGTGCCGTCGCCGGAACGGCACACG
>DASSAT010000655.1:0-5877 GCA_035699305.1 Fimbriiglobus sp.
CGGTCGTCCCGGACCGGACCAACGCCTCCGGGGCCGACACCGGCGTCGTGGCCGAGACCGCCCGGTTCGGCCTGTCGTCCGAGTCGGCGGCCCGCCTCGCCTCCGGCCGGCAGGCGTTCTGGGCGAGCGCCGCCCGCGTCGGCGTCCAGGTCGCCGGGGCGCTGGAGTACGCCCACCGCCAGGGGGTGCTGCACCGGGACGTCAAGCCGTCGAACCTGCTGCTGGACGCCCACGGCACCGCCTGGGTGACCGACTTCGGGCTGGCCAAGGCCGAGGGCCAGCCCGAACTGACCCACACCGGGGACCTGCTCGGCACGCTCCGGTACATGCCCCCCGAGGCGTTCGAGGGGCGCTACGACGCCCGCAGCGACGTGTACGCGCTCGGCTTGACCCTGTTCGAGTTGCTCGCCCTCCGCCCCGCCTTCGACGAGCGCGACCGGAACCGGATGGTCCGGCGGGTGATGACCGGCGACCCGCCGCGACTGCGGAAGCACCGCCCGGACGCGCCGCGCGACCTGGTGACCGTCGTCGAGAAGGCGATCGAGCGCGACCCGGGCCGGCGGTACCAGTCGGCCGGTACCCTGGCGGACGACCTGCAACGGTATCTGGACGGCCGGCCGATCACCGCCCGGCGAGCGACGGAGCTGCAACGGGCGTGGATGTGGGCCTTGCGCCGGCCGGCCATCGCCGGGTTGGTGGCGGCATCGGTCTTCTTCCTCCTCGCCGGGTCGATCGTCTCCGCCGTGTTCGCGGTTCGGGCCGACGGGTTCGCCCGCGACGCCGATCTCCGGGAACGGGAGGCCAAAGCCGCCCTCGGCGTCGCGCGAACCGAGGAGGCGAAGGCGGTCGCCGCGCGGGACGACGCCAGGCAGACGCGAAACGCTTCCGCTCGCCAGGCTGCCGAGCTACTTCTTGACCAGGGGGTCGAGGGTGCCCGCGGCGGCGAACCGGCCCGGGCGCTGCACCTGTTCGTCCGTGCGTTGCGAACGCTCCCCCAAGACGACCCCGAGTCGGCACCGCTCGAACGGGTGATCCGTACCAACCTGACCGCGTGGGCGGAGACCGTACCCGCGCTGGAACACATCCTGCCGGGGGGACCATACGGCGGGGATGCGGCCTTCAGCCCCGACGGCTCCCTGATCGCGTGCCGTGTCACGGACGACGAGGTCCGCTGTTTCCGAACCGACACCGGGGCAGCAGCCGGGCCGCCGCTCAAACACCCGAAGCCCCCGTTCGTGCTGGAATCGTTCCACGGGTTCCTCGCCTTCGCACCGGACGGGAAGTCCCTTTGGGTCGCCACGGCCGGGCCGAACGCACCCGATCCGAAATCGTGGGCGATCCACCGCTTCGACCCGCTGACCGGCAAGCCCGTTCAGCCGCCGATTCCGACCGACCACCCGGTCGGGCGGCTGGCCGTCACACCCGACGGGCGCTACCTCGCCGGCATGGAGTTCACCCCCGCATCGGCCTCGCCCTCGAACCAGCCGGGGTTCCGCCCGTCCAAGGCCGCCGCGGTCGTCGTCTGGGAGACGGCGAACGGCCGGGTCGTGCGACGGCATCCGGTTCGGGCCTTGCACTGGGTGGGGCATCTCGGCATGACTCCCGACGGAAAGACGGTGAGTGCCCACATCGTTCCCGCGAAGGACGGTGGCAATTTCGTCTCGTTCCCGACGGACGGCTCCGGTAGTCCGGTTGAAACCACCCTGCCGATTGGTTACGCGACGTTTCGGCCTGACGTGCGAGCCGGCCTGCGTCACGACGAGAACGGGCTCATCCACCGCTGGTCCGCACCGGGTGCGGGCGAGATCGGGCCGACGGTCGGTCTTCCCTTCCGTCTCCCACCCGAGGGCGTTCATTCGCCCGACGGACGGGCACTCGTCGGCGCGTCGGATCGGCGGCTCCTCGACACCGGTGCCTGGCCTCCGCGCCCGACGGGAGTCCGGTTCGAGCAGCCCGGAACGAAATCGTTCCAGGGGATGTACGACCGGTTCAGCCCGGACGAACGGTTCATCGTCACCGGTGTGCTTGAAGCCGGGAAGGAGAAATGGCTCTGGCGTCTGCCGCGGGCGCACAGCCGTCCGCCGATCCCGTCGGGGGAGATGGCTCTCCAGCCCACCCCGGCGCCGCTGCCGGGCTTCGCCAAGTTCGACGCCCGGCGGGAGCGGGTCATTCTGAGGCGCGGGGCATTCCCCGAAGCCGACGTTCGGGTCGTGGACGTGAACACCGGGGCGATCCGCGGACTGGCGATCCGCCACCAGGACAAGGTCTATGACGTCGCGTTCCGTGCCGACGGCCGGTACTTCGGGACCGTGAGTATCGACGGCCTCGCCCGGGTCTGGAACTCGGCGACCGGTCGCCCGGCCGGACCGGAACTGCGACACGCGGTCCAAACGGCCGCCCTCGCCTTCCACCCGAACGGGATCACACTTGTCGTTGCCAGTTACGACAATCAGGTCGTGCTGTGGGACTGGCAAACGAGAACACGCGTTCGGACGCTACCGCACGACGACATCGTCGTGGGTTTGCGGATCAGCCCCGATGGCCGCTACCTCGCGGCCGTCAAAGTGGGAGAGCCGGCCCGGTCGCGCAAGGAAGAACTTTGGCTGTGGGATCTCGACGCCGGCACGGTGCTGGCGAAGCTGCCGTTCGAGCGGTGGACCGACGGCCGCGACTGTATCGAATTCCGACCGGACAGCCGCGCGGTCTGTGGCGTGGACCGCGACGGCGTCCTGCGGATGTGGGAACTCCCCTCCGGCAAACTGCTGGATGAACGCCCGCTCGACGGCCGCCGAGCGACCCGGTTCACCCCGGACAGCCGGGTGCTCGCGATCGCGGAAAGCCGGGGCGTTCGCCTGCTGGACGCCCACACGCTCGACCCGCTCCCCGGCGGCCACCTCCCCCACGCCGCCGAGGTCCAGGAGTTGGCCTTCAGCCCGGACGGCACCCTGCTGCTGGCCGGCTGTGACGACGGGTCCACCCAACTCTGGGACGTGGCCACCCGCAAGCCGCTCGGCCCGACCGCCGTGCTGCTCGGGCCGAGCGCGGGCGTCGAGTTCACAGCGGACGGCCGGACCTGTCTGTGCGTCGCTCCCGACGGCACCGTCCGCCGCTGGCCGGTGCCGGTCCCCTTCGCCGAGCCGGACCTGGCCCGTCTCGCCGACCGCGTCGCGCTGATGACCGCCCAGCGGATGGACGACAACGGGGGAATGGAGTTCGTCCCGGCCGCCGAGTGGAACGCCCTGCGTGCGCGGCTGGTCGGCGACGGCAGCACGGCCCTGGTCCCGCCGATGCCGGAGGCCGACTGGCACGACGCGGTCGCCGCCGACGCCGAGCAGGACGGCGACACCTACGGGGCTTTGTGGCACCTCGACCGGCTGGCCGCCCTCCGGCCGGACGACTGGACCGTAGCCGCCCGTCGCGGCCGCGTCCTGTTGCGCGCCGGCCGCCGCGAGGAAGCCGCCACGGCCTACGCCGCGGCGCACCGTCTCGTCCCGTCGCCCGCGGCGCTGGCGGACTGGCTCCGAGCCGCGGCGGCGGACGACGAGTACCGCAAGCGGACCGACGCGGCGGTGTGGGACCTGAGTCGGGCCATCGAGCTGACGCCGGGCGACTGGACCCTGTACCTCGCGCGGTCGAAGCTCGTGGACGGGGCCAGGGCGATGGCGGACGAGGACGAGGCGACCCGCCTCAGGCAGGCTCAGTCACGCGAAGGCCGCAGGTGACGCCGCCGCCCAGGCCCGGATGACGAGGCCACAGCCGAATCCTGACAACGTCTGGGCGTCGGCCGAGGTCGAGTTGCTGGCCGGGGAGCTGGACGCCGCACTGCCGCCACCGAGGAAGGCTGATTGACCCGACCACAGCACACGTACCGGAGGGTGAAGTGAAGTAATCGGGCCGGCCGAACCGCTCGCTCGCCCTGACTCGGCCCGCGATGTCGATTTCCGGGAGTACGTAGCTCCCCGACGCGGGCCGGGCAGCTGGGCGGGTCGTCTTGCGGCCGCGCTCACACCGACGGGTTGCCCATCAGGTAGCCGCGCAGCTCGACGAAGAGGCGGTTGCACCGCGACTTCCACACGTCGTCGGCCAACAGGCTCGGGTGCGACGGTCGGAACAGGACTTGAATCGACAGGTGGTGCTCCTGCTTCGGATTGGCCTTCTGCATGTGTAGCTCCACGTCGATCGGGCCGCCCGACCGCTTGGCGAACCCAAACCACGAGGTCGTCGTCGGCGTGCGGCTCTTGCCCAGCCGCACCTTGATCAGTCCGGGGACGCAGTCCAGCACCTCGCCGCCGCAGTCGTGCACGAACCCCCGCAGCTTCATCACCGCGATCGACTCCGGCATCCACGCCTCCATGTGGAACGGCAGCCCCGCCACCTCCCGGCCGGAACCGGTCGTCCGCGACGGCGTCGCCCGCGACGACGGCGGCGGGGTGTCCAGCGACAGCGGCACCGGCGAGTCCTGCGGCCCCACCGCCGGGTCCGGCAGCCCCGGCAGCTGCACCCGCGAGTCGGCCTTGGCCTGGGCGGCGGCGATCCCCCGCTCGAACCGCTCGGCCAGCTCCCGCGACGACTGCGGCCGGTCGTCCGGGTCCTTCGCCAGGCAGTCGAGCACCAGCTCCTCGATCGTCCGCGGCACCCACCCGGCCAGCCCTAGCTCGTCGAACCCCGGCGGCGCCTCGGTCGCGTGCGCCAGCAGCACGTCCATGCTGCTGGCCCCCTGGAACGGCAGCCGGCCGGTCAGCAGCTCGTACATCATCACGCCGACGGAGTAGATGTCGCCGCGGTGGTCCATGCTCTCGCCGCGGACCTGCTCCGGGCAGATGTACCCCGGGGTGCCGACCGCGAAGTCGATGTTGGTGTCCGTGACCTTGCGCGCGTAGGCTTCTTCGACCAGCTTGGCCAGCCCGAAGTCCATCACCTTGATCCGCTCGCGCGGGGTGTCGGCGTCGAGGATCATCAGGTTGGCGGGCTTGAGGTCGCGGTGGATCATCCCCTCGTCGTGGGCGGCCTGGAGCACCTCGCACAGCTGGATCATGATCCGCCCGACGCGCGGGGCGGTCAGCCGCTTGTTCTTGGCGAGGAGCGCTTCGAGGTTGGTCCCCTTGACGTACTCCATGACGATGCACGGCCCGGCCGGGTCGTTGAGGATGGCGTCGTAGAGAGTGACGGCGTAGGGGTGCTGGAAGCGGGCCATGAGGACGGTTTCGCGCTGGAAGCGGTCGCGGAACTTGGGGTCGGCGGCGATGTGGTCGTGCATGACCTTGACGACGACCTGTCGGCCGAGGTCGGTCTGGCGGGCGAGGTAGACCCGCCCCATGCCGCCCTCGCCGAGCAGCCGTTGGACCTCGTACCGACCCAGGAAAACCCGTCCGATCATAACGGGGCGCGCTCCAGGTCCGACCGGCGGGACCGATCGGCTGTCGCAACCTTAGTCCGCAATCCGGGGGAAGCCAACCGAACGGCGAAACGGGTCGGCTGTTCCGGCGTAAAGGACCGGACCCGGATTCCCGGCCGGCGGGAAAGCTGTGACGCCGGATCACTCAGGCGGTCAGATGGCCACTTCTGGATGTGGCAATGTGGCAATCTGATCCCGGTACGATCGTTCCCCGGATCGCCGGGAGGGGGGTCAGGCCGCCAGAGCGCCACGTTGCGGGGGGAGCCGGTCTGGCGGCCTGGGTGGTCAACCTGTGACCGATGCCGCCCCGGCCCGGATCGTGACCTATACTTATATCCACTATTAGCGAGCCGGCGTCAACCTACCGGGCGAAACCGGACGCGGCGGCCCGCGTCTCTCAATCCGGGAGGGCGACGACCTCCCCGCCAGCCCGGGTGGCGAGGGCGGGGAGGATGGAATCGGAGCAGTAGGTCAGGAAGTGG
>DASSAT010000656.1:0-3841 GCA_035699305.1 Fimbriiglobus sp.
CTTCGCCAGGTGGCGGGTGATCTGCATCAGGCAGCCGACGTTGCCGGTGAACACCGCCCGCGCGCCGGTCGCCTGGATGTTCGCCGCCTTGCGGTCGCCGAGCCGTTCGGCCATCTCCGGCTGCGTCAGGTTGTAGCTCCCCGCGGCACCGCAGCACAGTTCCGTTTCGTTCAGCGGCACCAACTCCAGGCCGGGGATCATCTCCAGCAGCGCCCGCGGCGGCTTCTGAATCTGCTGTGCGTGCCGCAGGTGGCAGGCGTCGTGGTACGTCGCCTTCACGCGGAGCGGGTGCGTCGGCTTCACCGGCCCCAGCTCGTACAGGAACTCGGTGATGTCCTTCACCTTGGCGTTGAAGCGCGCCGCGGCTTCTGCCTGTGGGGTGTCGTGCAGCAGGTGGGCGTAGTCCTTGAGCATCGCCCCGCAGCCGGCGGCGTTGGTCACGATCGCGTCGAGCCTCTGCCAGCCCGCGCCGGCCGTGCCGAAGGCGTCGCAGTTGGCTGCCGCGAGTTCGCGTGCCGTCGGCTCCTCGGCGGCGTGGTAGTGGAGCGCGCCGCAACAGCCCTGGTTGCGCGGTATCCACACCTCGCAGCCGTTCGCTTGCAGCACCTTCGCGGTAGCGTAGTTCGTCTGCGGGTAGAGGCCGTCGGCGACGCAGCCCAGGAACAATCCGACCCGCGCCCGAGTTTTCCCCTCCGCCGGCAAAACCTCCGGCAGCCGGCCGTAGTGGCGCCTCAGCCGCGGCAGCATGCCGTGCATCGTCCGCAGCGACCTCGGCATCAGCGTCAGCACGCCGGATTTGCGAAGGAGGAAATCGACTCCGGTCCACTGCATCAGCCGGGCCGGGGCCAGTGCCAGCCGCGTTCTCAGCCGCGACGGGAACACCTGGAACAGCATCCAGCGCTGCAAGGCATTCAGCGACGCGACCTGCCGGCCGGGTTCCTGCTCGCCCATGAAGACGCGGAACGGCTCGATCAGCTTGCCGTATTGCACGCCGGACGGGCACGCCGTCTCGCACGCCCGGCAGTCCAGGCACAGGTCGAGATGCCGCTTGACCGTGTCGTCGAGGTCGAGAGCGCCGTCCATCACGCCGCGCATCAGGTAGATGCGGCCGCGGGGGCTGTCCGCCTCGTTGCCGGTCTCGACGTAGGTGGGACAGCTCGCGGTACACAGCCCGCAGTGAACGCAGTCGAGGACCAACTCGTAGTCGAT
The DNA here is from genome assembly GCA_035699305.1 of Fimbriiglobus sp. GTDB lineage: Bacteria > Planctomycetota > Planctomycetia > Gemmatales > Gemmataceae > DASSAT01. The sequence continues at coordinate 1,210 of DASSAT010000656.1, forward strand.
CTTCGGACCGACGACGGGCAGCGAAGTCTTGGCAGGTTCGGCGGTAGCGGACATTTATTGTTAGCGGTGCGACCGCAGGTCGCACCGCTTCGCGGTTTAGAGGTCCCCGAACAGCCGTCCGGGGTTGAACACGCCCTTCGAGTCGAGCGCCGCCTTGACGGCCCGCATCAGCTCGCGGTCGCCGCCGGGCCGGCCCCACACCCGCAGCGTCCGCTTCCACTCCGGCGGACACCGGCGCACCACCTGCGTGCCGCCGCCCTGGGTCGAACACTGATCCATCCAGCTCAGCGCCGAGCCGGCCGACGGGTCGAATTCGTCCGGGGCGTGCAGCCAGACGATCCCGTTCTGGGCGTGTGCGTGGATCAGGTACGGCGTCTGCATTGTAACCCGGCCGACGAACTCCGCGACCCGGCTCGGCAGCACGTTCGCCTTCCAGATGAACCGGGATTGCTCGCGCGCCTGCAACCGCGTCAGCGCCGCCCACACCGGCTCGCACGCGGCGCCGCGGAACTCGGTCACGCCCCGCACGGGGGCGGTCTTCAGCTCGTCTTTGAGGGTCGAGACCTGCCAGGCGACGGTCGTCGTCTTCTCCTCGAACCCGGCGACGATCACCCACGGATCGGTGTCGGGCAGCGTCACGCCGGTCGCCCGCGCCGCGGCCGCGTTCAGCAGTTCCACCGCGACGGGTCGACTCGCCGAGGCGTGTAGCCGGTCGAGCGTCGGGCCGACGGCCGCGGCATTCAGCCCGAACGCGATGAGCGCCTGCTCCTCCGGCCGCGGCGTCACCTTGAGCGTCACCCGGGTGATGACGCCGAGCGTGCCCAGTGCCCCGATGTGCAGCTTCATCAGGTCGTAGCCGGCCACGTTCTTGACCACCCGGCCGCCTCCCTGGACTTCATGCCCCTCGTCGGTGACGAAGGCGATGCCGATCACGGCGTCGCGCAGCGTCCCCCGGCCGAGCCGCCGCGGGCCAGACAGGTTCGCGGCGAGCGCCCCGCCGAGCGTTGCCGCGTCCGGGTTCGCCACGTCCACCGGCAGCCGCTGGCCCTCCGAGGCGAGGGTTTGCTGAAGCTTGCCGACGGTGATCCCAGCCCCGACGGTGACGGTCAGGTCGCGGGCCGGGTAGTCGATGACCTGATCCAGTCCCCGCACGTCCGCCGCGACGCCCGGCTTGATCGGCGGCAGCCCCAGGTCGAGGACCGTCCCGCCGCCGACCGGGTAGACGCCCTCGCCCTTGCCGGCGGCCTCACGGACGAGGTCGCCGAGTTCGGTTACGGACGCGGGTCGGTGGACGGGCAGCGGGCCGAAGCCATCGATGGTCAGCGGGTCGGTCACGGGCGGGTCCCGGCGGGTGGGGTCTGTTGTAGGCGAACCCCGAGCGGCAGCGAGGGGGTGGGGCGGTCAACCCCTCCCCCGGCCCCTCCCCGCAGCGGGGAGGGGAGCGAGAGCAGTCTCCCCCGCCCCGCGTCGGGGAGGGGGCCGGGGGGAGGGGTTCTGCGAGACGCGGCGCCGGCGTATCGTACTATTCACCAGGGCTTCCCCGACTCGGGACTTGCCATGTCCGCCCCGGCGGCCGACCCGTTCCTGACCGCGCTGCGGCAGGCGAAGCTGCTCGACCCGGCCGAGCTGGACGAGTTGGCCGCCTGGGCCGACCGGTCCCTCGCCGACACGCAGGCGATCGTCGCCGAACTCCTCCGCCGCGGCCGGCTCACCCCGTTCCAGGCTCGGGAGGTCCACCGCGGCCGCGGCGCCGCCCTGACCCTCGGCCGGTACGTCCTGCTCGACCGGATCGGCGAGGGCGGCATGGGCCGGGTGTTCAAGGCCCGCGACGCCCGGCTCGGCCGCGAGGTGGCGCTGAAGGTCATGCGCCCGGAGAAGGTGGCCCGGCCGAACGTCCGCCACCGGTTCCACCAGGAGATGCAGGCGGCCGGCAAGCTGTCCCACCCGAACGTCGTGCTGGCGCTGGACGCGGGCGAGGCGAACGGCATCCACTACATCTCGATGGAGTACGTCGAGGGGATCGACCTGACCCGGCTGGTGGCGTCCCGCGGCCCGCTGGAAGTCCCGCAGGCGTGCGACTACGTCCGCCAGGCCGCGAGGGGGTTGCAGCACGCCGCCGACCAGGGGTTGGTCCACCGGGACGTGAAGCCGTCGAACCTGCTGGTCACCCCGCGCGGCCAGGTGAAGGTGCTCGACCTGGGGCTGGCGATGCTCAAGGGCGGGCCGGGCGACGGCCGGGTGACGCGCGCCGGACTGGTCCTCGGCACGCCCGACTTCCTCGCCCCGGAGCAGGCCCGCGACCCGCTCGGGGTGGACACCCGGGCGGACGTGTACGGCCTCGGGGCCACCCTGTACTACCTGCTGACTGGCCAGGTGCCGTTCGACGGCCCCAGCCCGGCCGAGAAGGTCGTCCAGCACGTCACCGCCCCGCCGCCCAGCGCCCGGGATAGCCGCCCGGACGTGCCCCCGCAGCTCGACGCGATCATCAAGTGGATGATGGCCAAGCAGCCCGACGACCGACCGCAGACGCCCGCCCAGGCGTCCCTGGCATTGGCCCCGTTCTGCGCCCCGCCCGCTCAGGCCGACGAGCCGTGGGGTTCACCCCCACGGACGGCTTCCCGTGGGGGTGAAC
>DASSAT010000657.1:0-5882 GCA_035699305.1 Fimbriiglobus sp.
GAGTTGACCGTGAAGGTGAACCAGTCCACGTCGGCGGAACTGTTGATGGTGAGGGCCGTCTGGCTGGTGCTGTTGAACTTGCCAAGGTCTCGGGCGGCCGCCACCGTCTCGTTCGCTTCATACCGGTCCGGGGCCAGAGTCGGGGGCGGGGGAGCGGGCGGGGGAGCGGGCGGGGGAACGGGCATCGGTTCGGGCGGGGTCGCGGCCAGGGCGGTGTCGGACCAGGCGGAGGCGCCGCCGCCGTTGACGGCCTGCACGCGGAAGTAGTAGGTGGTGTCGGCGGCGAGGCTGGTCACCGTGTAACTCGTCGCGTTCGCGTCCGCAGTGCCGACCGGGGTGAAGTTGACGCCGTTGGTGGACTGCTCGATGCGGAACCCGTCCTCGTTCCCCGAGTTGTCCTGCCAGGAGAGGTCCACCTGGGTGGTCGTCGTCGCGATCGCCACGAGGCCGCCCGGCGCTTGCGGCGCGGTGACGGGGGAACCTCCGCCACCGAACTGGGCGTCGAGTCCGTACGCGCCCGTGCCGAAGGCGTCGCCGGTCGCCCCGTCGGCCACGACGTAGTAGATCTGGCCCGCGGTCAATCCGGTCAGGCTGAGCGTGGCCGCCTGGCCGTAGTCGGCGGTGGCCGAGCCGAGGAGGTTGCCGGCACCGTCGTAGACCAGGACTTTAGGGGCCAAAAGGCTGAGGTTCCGGGGATCCACCGAGACGGTCAGCGACGACCCGGAGGCGACCACGCGGTAGTAGTCCACGTCGGTCCGGCTGGTGAGGTCGGCCGAGACGTTCACCGCACCGGTGGACAGGGTCAGCGCTGTCGCGGTGCCGAGGCTGTTGTTCGCGGTTGCGGCGTCGAAGGCGTCCTGCCGGCGGGCGCCATACATCGCCTGGATGCCGGCGATGTCGTCGGACGACAGGCCGGTCTGCACGCCGCTATAGGCGCCGTACATGACCGTGCCCACCGCGCCGTGCATCAGCCCGAGGGCGTGGCCGAGTTCGTGGAGGGCGATCGAATAGAGGTCGGGGGAGGACCCGATCGCGTAGCTATGCGCCGAGTTGAGGGCGAGGTCGCCGCCGTCGGTAAACCCGGTCGTCTCCGTGTCCGGGAAGTGCGTGTACCCCAGGACGTTGGACGCCAGGACTGTCGTCCCCAGCCGGATATCGCCGAACTGGCTGTTCCCCTGACAGATCCCGATGACCCCTTGCGGCGAGCCGTCGTCCGCGACGAAGCGGAAGTTCACGTTCGAGTACTCGGCCCAGGTTTGCAACGCCCGTGCGAACTCGCGCTGCCACGTCGCGGTCGGCGCGATGGCGTTAAACTCGGCGAACAACCGGCTCGAATCGCCGTCCAGGCTCGTCCCGTCCGGCATGTAACTGACGGAGATGTTCGGGCTCGGCCACGCAAGACCGCTCAGGGCGTACGGCACGACGCGGTCTTCGAGGGCCGTCAGGGTCGGTCGGGTGCGGGAGGGCTTCGGGCTTCGCGCCGACTTGGGCCGGCGAAGGAGGGATGAGAGCACGGTACGTCCTCGTCCGAGAAGTAAGGCCGTTGACAGTCCCCGCGGCGGCGGCACCACCACGGCGCGCAGCACCACCGGCTGCGCTCGGGGGCACAGGGGCGAAACACAGGGCGAGGGCGATGGGGGCGAACCGTACCGTCAGCGCGGGCCGTCACGGGCGCGCGACCGCGCCTGCCGACCCGAGGGGGTAGCCAAGTTCAGCACGAGCGAAGTCAGGACGGGAATTGCTGAGGTGGCGCCCGGCAGTCCAGTCTCTCCGCCTTCCTTCCGACCCATTAGCGTCCTGCTGACCTCTCCGTGACGTTCCACACGCGTGATCGGCCGAGGACAGTGGGCGATGCGGTCCAGCGGCGATCCGAATCCGGGCAAGTCGTGAAAAAGTAGTCCGATCGTTACAGGCACGCAAGTCCAATTCTTCGATAAAGACCGCAGTGTTTTCCAGGTCGTCCCCAAATGTTGGCCGGTTGTCAACTCTTAACACGGGACCGAGCGCCGGCCGTCTTGCGCGATACCGGGTCGCGCTCCGCGCGTGTCTTTCTCTCCCTCCTCAAGCTGGACTTGATACACACCCCAGGAATTAACTGTCGGGCGGCAGCTACTCGTACCGGCAGGTCGTTACGAACGGCGGTTATTCCCCAGGACCGTATCACACCCGCCGTTCGACCCACTTCACGATGTCGCCCACCCACGGGTGCCCGTCCGGCTCGAACTCTAGCGTGTGGTGCGCCTCCGGGTAGTCGATCACCCGGTTGTCCCGGCTCGGGAAGGACGCCACGAACGCCCGCGTCTTCGCGTTGTCGATGATCCGGTCCCGGCCGGCCAGCAGCAGCAGCGTCGGCACCGTCACCCGCCTCGCCGCGCGACGCAGGTACACGTCGAGGGCGAAGCTGGCGAACAGGAACCGGGCGGTCGCCACGGTCACGCCGAACCGGTCCGCCGCGATGAACTTCTGCCAGTTCGGCGATCCCGTGAACAGCTCCGGCTCGTTGAGCGGCACCGAGAAGGTGCGCCCCGGCCGCAGCACCCGCGCCAGCGCGATCCGCATGCGCTGTAGTAAAGGCGGCGTGATTTTCGGACGCAGCCCGGGGCAGAGCAGCACCAGCCCGTCCACCAGCCCCGTCCGGCGGTACTGAAGTCCCACCGCCAGCTTGCCGCCCCAGGAGATGCCGGCGAGGAACACGGGTAGCCAGCCGCGCTCGGTCCGCAGGTGGAGCAGGAACTCGGCCACGTCGTCGAGCAACCGGCGGAACCCCGGGGCGTCGCCGCGGCGGACGGTGTTCAGCCCGGAGCCGCGGCGGTCGAGGAAGTAGACCTCGAAGCCCGCCGCGGCGAACCGGGCGCACGACCGGCCGTACCAGCCGCCGTGGCTGCGGATGCCGTGCAGGAAGACGAGCCGGGCCTTCGGCACGCCGGTGGGATTCCACCGGCGGTAGTAGGAGACGTAGCCGTCGGACGCGCGGAAGGTGTGCAGGGTCGGCAGCAACCCCTCCCCCGGCCCCTCCCCGAAGCGGGGAGGGGAGCAAGACAATAACCCGCACCCCTCTGGCTCCCCCTTCCCTCTTAGGGAAGGGGGTTGGGGGGTTAGGTCATCCGCCAAGCAGCACCTCCCGGCGGAGTGTCATCGCGTCCACCCGCTCAGGCTCGATGCGCACCCCCAGCCCGCAGCCGGTCAGCATCGGCGCCCAGCCGCCGGCGCCGAAGGTGATGTCCTCTTCGGCCAGCCAGTCGAGCACCAGCCGCCGGTCGAACGACCCCTCCAGGTAGCGCAGCCCCTTGACACTGGTAGCGAAGTGCCGGCCGGCCGCGGACAGGATCGCCGTCTCGCCGACCTGACAGCCGAGCTGGTAGCCCAGCCCGTTTTGGACCGCCAGGCTCGCCAGCCGTAGCGACGGGATGAACCCGCCGCACTTCGACAGCCGAAGGTTGAACAGGTCGCACCAGCCGTTGGCCACCGCTCGCTCGGCGTCCACCTCCGAGCAGAGCGACTCGTCGAGCATGACCGGCGTGCCGGTCTGCTTGCGGACGGCCGCCAGCGACGCGACCTCCTCGTGCGGCACCGGCTGCTCGGCGGAGGTGATGCCGAACGGCTCCAGCGCCCGGATGCGTTCCGCCGCCTCGCCGGCGGGCCACGCCTCGTTGGCGTCCACCCGCAGGTTCATCCGCCGGCCGGCCCAACGGCGGACGGCCGCCAGCCGGGCCGCGTCGTCCTGGCCGTCGAGGCCGACCTTCACCTTCACCTGCGCGAACCCCATCACCCGGTACGCGAGGCTCAGCGCCTTCGCCTTCCACCCCTTCGCGGACAGCACCACGCCGCTGTACTGCACCTTCTCCCTCGGCTCGTACAGGTCCGGGGCGACGAGCTTCGTCACGTTCATCAGCGGTTCGCCGAACGCCCGGCCGAAGGCGTCCAGCACCGCCAACTCGACGGCGCAGCGGGCGGCGTTGCCCTGGCACTTCCGGTCGTCGCCGGGCACGGCGGCGAGCCGCAGCTGCCCGGCGAGTTCCAGCGCCTGCCCGAAGTCGTCGCACACGTCGAGTTGAGCCGGCAGGTCGCTGGCCCGGAGCAATTCCAGGGCGGAATCGACCGTCTCGCCGGTGACGTAGTCGCGGGGCACGCCCTCGCCCCAGCCGACGGAGCCGTCGGACAAGGCACAGCGGACGACCACGTTGTCCGTCTCGGTCCGGGTGTGGGAGGCGTGTCGGACCGGGCGCCGCAGCGGGATGCGGACGTGCCGGGCTTCGAGTGTGACGATCTGCATGGCTACGGGCGACCGGCCGCGGACCGGCCCTCCTCGGCGGCGACGAGGGCGTCCCACCCGTCGCGGACGAACCACACGCCGATGACCAGTAACAGTATCGCGCTAATGACCGGAAGGAAGCGGAACCACCGCGACTCGCCGAACCGCCGGCCCCCGGCCCGGTTGGCGTACACCACCCCGACCCCCAGCCCGATCAGCACGGCGGCCAGCCCGACGCTGAACGCGACCAGCAGCGGGATTGCGATCCCGACCCGCCCGCGGCTCAGCGCGACCAGGAAGAGTAGCACCGCGTCCCAGCACGGGACGATCCCGCCGCCCAGGCCGAGCAGCACCACCCGCGCCCAGCCGAACCCGGACTTCACCTCGACTGGTGCATGAGGATGATGATGGTGGTCGTGGGAATGATCGTGGTGATGATGATGATCGCTGAAAAGGTGAACGTGGTCGGCCCGGCCGCGGGCGCGTTGCAGGAACAGCCACAGCCCGACCCCGGCGATCAGCAGTCCCCCGGCCAGGGTCAGCCACCCCTGGGCCGTGGCCGGCGGCTGGTTGCCGTAGGCGAAGAAGATGACAATTGCCAGCGCGATCACCGACCCGGTGTGCGCGATCGTCGCTACCATGCCGAGGACGACCGCGTGCCGCACCGTCCCACGCTCGCCGACCAGGTACGCCGCGACCATCGTTTTGCCGTGGCCCGGGGTGAAGGCGTGGCCCATCCCGAACGCCGCCGCCAGCAGCAGCATCAACCCCAGTCCCAGGCCGGAGTCGAACACCGCCGTCAGCCCGCGGTCGCGGACGTCCTCGATCAGCGACCTCGGCGTCCCGGACGACTCGACGACCAGCGGCGTCTCGGCCGGCGCGGGTTCGGCGGGAGCAGCCGGCCCGACCGCGACGAACACCGCCGACGCCCGCCTGGCCCGCTTCTCGTCGCCCGGCTTGTAGTCCAGCGACGACCGGCCACGGAGGTCCGCCGGCTCCTCGGCTTCGAGTATCTCGATGCTATCGTCGGACCGGTCCAGGGTGAGGGTGATCTGGCCGGTCCGGTCCTCGAAGTTCTGATCTTCAAAGTTGAACGTCCGCTTCATGCCGGGTCGGCCCGGCGGCCACGTGGCACGGAACTCGTAGTGGAGCCGCAGGTGGCCCCGCTCCTGCTGGACCTCGATCCGCGTCGGCCGGACCGGGAGCCGTTTGCCGTCCAACTCGAGCTTGAGCATGTCCGCGATCAGCGGGGCCTTCTTCTCGGCGTACACCTTGGCGAACGCCATCTGATTCGACAGGCCGGCCATCTCCTCCTTGCCGATCAGCCCCCGGCTGTCGAAGACCATTGTCCAGTCGTTGACTTCCAGGGCGTACCGGACGGTCGCCCCGGTCGGCCCGATGCGGACATGGACGGTGCGGTCGAACCGCATGTTCGGCAGCGGGTGGGCCGCCGCCGTGGCCGCGACGAGGGGCAGGAGGGCCAACGCGAGAAGCGAGCGGGTCATACAGATATGAAAGCAGAAACGCCCGCCCAAGTGTAGTAGGCACACTCCGTGTGCCGTCTCTTTCCGACGGCACACGGAGTGTGCCTACTACACTGTCGATCACTTCGGCTTGCAGTGGCTCAGCG